>NZ_DEXB01000047.1:0-12552 GCF_002366485.1 Hyphomonas sp. UBA3195 | reverse complement strand
CGACGATGGGATAGAGATTTGAAGAAAGCCGCCTCGCTAGTTTTCCGATTAGGTATCATCGCTGCAGTCGCTGGCTTTGCCGTGTTTGTGCTGGGATGGATGGAACGCGATAGTTGCGCGGATGGTGGTGGCATATGGCTGAAGGCATCCAAGGAATGTGTTTGTACCTATTCCCAGCGCGGTGTGTATGCCGATACGCCGACACCGGAACAGATGGCGCACCGAATGGAATGCGAGCTGAAACCCACTGCTTCTGATTGGATTGAATGATGAGCACTTACGACACGATCACTTTTGAACACTCGAACCGCATCGCGCTGGTCACGATCAACCGGCCGGACAGCCTGAATGCGCTGAACCAACAGGTCATGGCAGAAGTTGCCGACGTCTTTGCGCGCATTGACCGCGACAAGGACATTGCCGTCAGCGTGCTGACCGGCGAGGGCCGCGCCTTTGCTGCCGGTGCCGACATCAAGGAAATGCAGCCGCAAAGCTTCTCCGACATGTATGTCGAGGATTTCTTCGGCCTCTGGGATCGTTTCGCAGCATGCCGCAAGCCGGTGATTGCGGCGGTGAATGGTTTCGCGCTCGGCGGCGGTTGTGAGCTGGCCATGATGTGCGACATGATCATCGCGTCCGAAAAGGCGAAGTTCGGCCAGCCGGAAATCAAGCTGGGCGTCACGCCCGGCATGGGCGGCTCCATTCGCCTGACCAAGGCCGTCGGCAAAGCCAAAGCCATGGACATGGTGCTCACCGGCCGCATGATCGACGCCGCTGAGGCTGACCGGATCGGCCTCGTCTCTCGCGTAGTCGAGCATGACGCGTTGATGGATACGGCCATGGGCGCGGCGAAGGAAATCGCCGGCTACTCCATCCCGTCCATCATGGCCGCCAAGGAGATGGTCGGCCGCGCGCTGGAAGTCTCCACCGCTGAAGGCGTGAAGTTCGAGCGCCGCCTGTTCCAGGGCCTGTTTGGAACCGCAGACCAGAAGGAAGGCATGGCCGCCTTCACAGAGAAGCGCGCGCCGGACTTCAAGGACAAATAAGCCTGCACCGGAGTGCATAAACACCACGCCGCAAGAGCGCGGGGACAAGGGAGTATCGCATGACAAAGATCGCATTTATCGGGCTCGGAAACATGGGCTCGGGCATGTGTGCCAATCTCTGCAAGGCGGGCCATGAGGTCCGTGCCTTCGACCTCAATGCCGAAGCGGTGAAGGCCGCTGAAGGCCATGGGGCAGTTGCTGCGGCCACAATTGCGGATGCGGTGAAGGACTCCGAAATTGTGGTCACCATGCTGCCAGCCGGCAAGCATGTCCTGTCGGTCTATTTCGGCGATGACGGCGTGGCGGCCCATGCAGCCAAGGGCGCGCTCTTTCTTGATTGCTCGACCATTGCGGTGGAGGATGCCCGCGAAGCGGCGTCCAAGGCCGACGCGGCAGGCTTCCTGATGGCGGATGCGCCTGTCTCCGGCGGGACGGCTGCGGCAGATGCCGGTACGCTGACTTTCATGGTGGGCGGCCCCGATGAAGCCTATGCCAAGGCCAAGCCGATCCTCGACGTAATGGGCAAGAATATCTTCCATGCCGGCGGCAGCGGGAACGGCCAGGCGGCCAAGATCGCCAACAATATGCTGCTCGGCATCTCAATGATAGGCACATGTGAAGCGTTCAATCTCGCGGAAAAGCTGGGTCTCGACGCGCAGACCTTCTTTGATATCTCCTCCACAGCCTCCGGCCAGTGCTGGAGCATGACGAGCTATTGCCCGGCGCCGGGGCCGGTGCCCACCTCGCCCGCAAACCGGGACTATCAGCCCGGTTTTGCGGTCGCGATGATGTTAAAAGATCTTCATCTGGCGGCGTCTGCAGCAAGGGCCGCCGGGGCAGAGGTGACGCTGGGTGAAATGGCGGAAAAAATCTATCAGGATCTGGACACTAGAGGGCATGGCGGGCTCGATTTTTCAGGTGTCATGAAGGATCTCCAGCAACGACTAGACTAGACTCAATTGGCTAAGTTGGGCCGCCCATGATCCGACCAATCCCGGATCGGGCGGCCCATTTTGCAACCATTCGCAGGCTCGCTCATTCATTCGTCTCGGAATGTATTGCGCTGCAGCATTCATGATGGGGATCATGGGGGCGCGAGCTGGCGAATAGGTGAGACTTGAGCAGGCAATTTTTGTTTCGGCCGAAATGTATTCGTGTGTTCACACTCGCGATGCTTCTCGTTGCGTGTTCTCCCGCCGACGATACATCAGCTCCGATGGCTATAGATGAGGCGCCGATCCTCCCGTCAGAATCAGAGCCATCCGAGCAGGTGCCGCCAGCCAAGAGCCAGCCAGCACCTTCATCTATTTACAACTTGGAACGCGTCCAGCCCGAGCCGGCATCCGTGCCGGTGCGGCCTCAGCCCGAAGATATGGCGGAAGCCAGTACCGTTGCTGCATTTGGCTTGCCTGAGATACGTCAGAAGGCCCGGCGGCTGGCCGCAGAGCCATATGAGCCATCTCGACCCCTTCCGGATGATGCGAAGCGTTTGAACTATGATCAGTACCGACGCATCCTTCCGGTTGCTGGCGACATGGGGTGGTCCGACCCTGCGACAGGATCGCGTGTCTTGTTCGATCCTCGTGGTTACCTGTTTGATCAAGAGGTCCGCATTAACATTATCGACGGGGATACCGTCACGCCCCACACTTATTCTGCCGACGCATTTGATTTCAAGGATTTGCCCCTGTCCGAGGAGACGCGGGAAACACTTGGCTTTGCAGGTTTGCGATTGCTGGCGCCCATCAACAAGGCCGGGAAGTTCGATGAAGTGCTCAGCTTCAAGGGCGCTAGTTTCTTCCGGGCATTGGGAGCGGGCAGCGTGTACGGCGCATCGGCGCGGGGGCTGGGTATTGGAACCGCATCTGCGGATGGGGAGGAATTTCCTGCGTTTCGCGAGTTCTGGGTTGTCCGTCCAGACCCTGCGTCTCAGGGCGTCAGCATTTATGCGCTCATGGACAGCCCGAGCGTAACGGGCGCGTTTGCCTTCGAGGTTTCGGCGGGTCCGCGCACCCAAGTCGAAGTGGAGGCGACTTTTTTCCCCCGAAAGGAAATCGATGGTGTCGGCCTGTCACCACTGACCTCCATGTATTATTTTTCGCCACATGACGTGATCAAGCAGGGCGATGATTTTCGCCCAGCCGTGCACGACTCCGAGGGGTTAGCGATCCAGATGTCGAACGGCGAATGGGTTTGGCGTCCTCTCCAGAACCCCGCCGATCTGGAAGTATCGGTGCTGGCAGGAACACAGCCGATGGGCTTTGGCCTGCTGCAGCGGCATCGGAAATTTGATGACTATTCGGATGTTGAGGCCGCATATCATCAGCGTCCGGACGTCTGGGTGGAGCCGCATGGAGACTGGGGCGAAGGTCAGTTGATGCTCGTCGAGATTCCTACGGTGAACGAGTACAATGACAATATCGCCGTATTCTGGCGCCCGGCATCCGGTTGGCGACCCGGTGGCACACATACGATTTCCTATACGATGAACTGGGGACACAGGCCGGGTGCCCTGGCCGAAGTCATGTCCGTGTCGGACACGCGTGCTGGCCGTAAGCCAGGCGGCAAGGCGCGCATGTTCGTGCTCGACTACGAGGATGTCCCGGAAGGGTTCTTCGAGAATGCCGAACTGGAGATCAGCACATCAGCAGGAAAGATCCTCAATCCGGTGATGCGGCGCCACCCTTCCAGTGACAATTACCGGATGAGTTTCGAGCTCGATCCCGAAGGCGCGGACATGGCGGAACTGCGTGCGGTTGTGATGCGGGGCAGTCGCCCGCTGACGGAGACGTGGCTTTATCGGTGGAGCACAAAATGACGGACCTTCGCCCGCGCCCGACGGAATTTCCGCTTACCATGCCCAACCAGCCCTTGCAGTCCCGGATTGCCAGTGTGCGGGCTGGCACCACGTCTCATGTCTGGCGGAAGCTGTTCGTGCTGGGGGCTTCAGTTCTTCTGACCCTTTGGACCACGCGGGAGATGTACGAGGTTCTAGCAGTGTCGGGAATGACATTGCTGGAATGGGTTCTGCTGTTTGTGTTCGCAATCAATATCAGCTGGATTTGCTTTGCCTTCGTGAACGCAACCATTGGCTTTGCCTGTGCCGTGACGCCAAGGCATGCGGCGCGCTCGGCTGACCCCGTCTGTATCCGAAACGTGCGCACCGTCCTTACGTTTCCTATCTACAATGAGGCGGTTGAAGATGTCTTCGCAACTGTGTCCGCTACGGCGCGGATGCTCGAAGATGCGCCGGGTATCTTTGAGTGTTTCATCCTGAGCGACACGACTGATCCCGAAATAGCGCTTGCGGAAGAGGTGGCGTATACAGAATTGTTAAAAACGGTCAGGGGCAATGTTCCTGTTCGCTATCGTCGGCGCACCATCAATCACCATCGCAAATCCGGTAACATTCGCGATTTCGTTATGCGGTGGGGTGGGCGCTACGACCATATGATCGTTTTCGACGCTGACAGCTATATGGAGCGTGACACGATTGTGCATCTTGTGGAGGAGATGGAGCGCGCGCCTCATACTGCGCTGATCCAGACCATCCCTCAGCTTGTCGGTGGGCGCACCCTGCTGTCACGTTGTCAGCAATTTGCGTCTGCGCTCTACGGTCCGATCCTTGGGGGTGGGATGGCCTGGTGGGCGCAGAATGAAGGCAATTTCTGGGGGCACAACGCCATCATCAGAATCTCAGCTCTAGCCGAGGCTGCTGGACTGCCGGAGATGCCCGGCAAAGCGCCGTTTGGCGGCTCGATCCTGAGCCATGACTTCGTCGAGGCCGCCTTCTTGCGCCGCGCTGGTTGGAATGTGGAAATTCGCCCCGAAATCGGCGGATCCTATGAGCAGGGGCCGCCCACTATTATTGAACTGGTCAAGCGCGACCGACGCTGGTGCCAAGGCAATATGCAGCACATGGCAGTTCTCTTGAAAACAGGCGGGCTCAGCTGGACCAATCGCTTCCACCTCATCACAGGCATCTTTTCCTACCTTGCCTCACCGCTCTGGCTGGTCTTCATCACACTTGGTATGCTGTTGTCGCTCCAGAACAGCTTCATGCAACCCGCGTATTTTGGGGATGAGGCATCGCTCTTCCCAACCTGGCCAGTGATCGACTCTGAGCGTGCCCTGACCCTCTTCTTCGTCACAATGGGACTGTTGTTTGCTCCCAAGATGTATGGGCTGGTCTACGGACTGGTGTCGCGCGAGTGGCGTCAGTCCGTGGGCGTCGGCAAGACGATTCTCGGCGCTCTGACGGAGACAGCATTGTCGGTCCTGATCGCCCCGATCCTCATGGCGACGCAAACGGGCGCAGTTATCAATGTCTTCCGGGGCAAGGATAGCGGATGGTCGCCGCAGGAACGCGCGCAGGGCGGGTACAGCTTCCTTGCGACGCTGCGCCATAATATTCCAGCCACGCTGCTGGGTGCGGCGCTGATGATGGCGGCTACCGCAATCTCACCCGTCTACGCGGCTTGGCTGGCTCCGGCAACGGTCGGCATGGTCCTTGCGGCTCCATTATCTTATTGGACCGCGAAAGAGTCGGCAGGGCAGCGGGCACGTCAGGCAGGTCTGCTGGTCAGTCCTGTCGAGGTCCGTTTACCGGATAGCGTCGGCCAGTCCTGGGCGGAAGTTCAGGCTTTTTCAACGCTACCAAAGACCGATATGATTTCCCTGTTGCGTGATCGCGTAAGCCAGCGGAAGCGGCGAACGCTGATTGATCCATATTGGCCCCTGCAGCGACATGAGGTTCACGAACCATTGGCGCTCGCTCGTGCGCGTGTAACGCGCGTGCTGACGCTTGAAGAATACATCAAGGCCATATCCAAAGCTGAATTGATGGCTATCCTGAATTCCTCACAGGATCTTGAAAGCATCAGTTTCAGGTTCGCCGTTGCCGGGCGGGTCGCAGGGGATGTCTCTGCTTATGAAAGACTGATGTCCAGCGAGCGAGCAGGCGGGCGTACGACAACCTCCAGCGGAGGACAGCGAAGTGGCACCTGACTTCTCTATTTTGGAAGTGTCATTTAAGCGCTGTTGAGATGAACTTCCTGATCGCATGTAGCGATTCCGGCTCATTGAGGAACGGCGTATGGCCGCGCCCCAGCACAGTCAGCAATCGGCTGCCCTTATGCCGTTTCAGCATGCGGTTCGCGGTTTTTTCTGTGAGGATATCCGAGGTTTCACCGCGAACAATCAGTAGCGGGATGGCCTTGAGCGCCGAGTAGATACGCCACATCGCGAAGTTGACGCGCCAGCTCGGCTTCGTACTGCCCATGCCCCGCACAATTACCGGATCATAGTCGAATATAATCTTTCCATCATCGCGTACCGTGCAAGTTCGCTTGGCAAATTCGAGCCAGTCGTCTGCGTTATAGTCCGGGTAGACGCTCGCCTGTGTTCGGCCAATTGCTGTAGCGGCATCGTCCAGATTGTCGAATGTTTCATTCCCGCCAGCATAGCCGGCGATGCGTTTGAGGCCCGCGGGATTTACTTCGGGCCCGACATCATTGATCACGATGCTCTTGATTTTATCCGGGAAAGCCTTGGCCATCAGCATTGCCATCAGCCCTCCCATCGATGTGCCGACCAGGATCAGATTGTCCAGTTTCAGGTGGTCAATCAGTGTGGCCATGTCTTGCACATAAACGGGCGGCGCATAGGTCTCGCCACTCGGATCGCGATCCGACCGGCCGCGGCCGCGCACATCGACCGAGATGTACCGAGCGGGTAATTCTAAACCGCGTATCATTGGCTCGAAATCCTTATGGTTTCGGGTCAGGCCATGCATGCACAACACTGTGATGTCGCTGTCATGTGGGCCGTATTCGGCGGCGTAAAGTTTCAGTCCGTCATGCGCGGTGTAGAAGATATCCCGTTTTTCCATGGCGGGGCTCAGACCAGCTTGGCCGCGCGGGCAGCGTCGCGGGCATAATAGCGTCCCGACAGGACCAGGAAGAGGATGCTCGCAGCGTTCAGCAGGAGGATGATTTCCAGCGCCGATTTCAGCGGGGTCGTCGAACCTGCATCAGAGAACTGAACACTTAGCCAGCCAGCAAAGGTCGGGCCGCCGCCAATGCCAATCAGGGTCAGACAGAGCAGCATGAAGGCAGATGCGAAGGAGCGCATGCGCAAACCCACCAATTCTTGAGAGGCTGTATAGGCAACGCTGGCATAGATCAGGCCGACAAAGCTCGGCACCACGTTCCACGCATAGGCAAGACCGATGCTGTCTGCCTGAAGGAACAGCCACGCGAATGGCAGGGCAAGCGCGCCACAGGCTGCAATTGTCCACGGGCGCCAGGCCAGGTTCTTCGAAGACATGCGGTCACAGATCTTGCCGACGACGACTGCGCCGACCCCGCCGACGCCACCAATCAACAGGCCGAGTGGAATGGAGACATCCCCAGGGCCGACATCGAAGGTGCGCTGGAGGTGGCTGGACGTGAAGACAAGGAAGGCGTTTGCCGAGACACAGATGAGGCAACAGCCCAACAACAACAACAAGAATGACGTTTGGCCTGAAATGAATTTCAGGGTTTCGCCAATCGATGGCGCTTCGCCATCATCGACGCGTTGTTCAATGGCACCGCGTTTCGGCTCTTTCAGTGTGAAGCGAACCAGCAGGGCCAGGATGAGGCCGGGTATACCCGCGATAAAGAATGCCGCGCGCCAGCCGAACGCTTCATACACCAAACCGCCCAGTGCGAAACCGCCAAGGATGCCGAAGCCAATCCCCGTCGTGTAGATACCGAGCGCGGTGGCGCGTTCGTGAGGCGCGTAGAGATCAGAAATGATGGATGTGGCCGGCGGAGTACCGCCTGCTTCGCCCACACCAACACCCATGCGGGCGACCAGCAAGTGCCAGAAATTCTGAGCAAGGCCGGAGACCGCGGTCATGCCCGACCAGACGGCCAGTGAGAGAGAAATGATCGTGCGGCGATTGCCCCGGTCGGCCCACATTGCCATCGGAATGCCGAGCGTTGCGTAGAAAGCCGCGAAAGCGAGGCCTGTCAGCAAGCCGAGTTGAGCGTCGTCCAGTTTCAGGTCAGCCTTGATCGGCTCCAGCAGGATCACGAGGACCTGCCGGTCGATATGGTTGAATGTGTAGACCAGCGTAAGCAATGCCAGCACATAGGCGCGAGATGCATTACGGGACGTCGGAGAGGGTGGGGCCGCGAGATCGGTCATGGCTGTCCTTCAGGCTACGCCGAAGCGGTTACCGGTATCTGCAAGGTTTGGAAGGGACGGACCGGCGACCCACGGAGGTAAAGGTCGCCGGTCCGCTCAGTTGACTAGAAGTCGACCGAGATTGAGGCGGTAAGCGTGCGCGGCGGGCCGTAGAAGGCCGAATACGCACTGTCGAAGCCAAGCTGGCTCGGCGTCACGAAGTTGTAGGCTGCGACGCGGTATTCCTCGTCCGTGAGGTTCCGGCCGTGGATACCGAAGCGCAGGCGCTCGGACGGCGATGTCCAGACGAAGCTGAGGTCCAGCAACGTATAGGAGTCCGGATCCAGCGCCGGACCCCCATTCGGGAACAGCACGTTCGTGCCCGGAGCGAAGCCTGGGTTCTCCACGTTGAAGAGATAATAGGCATCGCGATAGGAAGCCGATCCTGTGATCGAGATCGCACCGAATTCAGGCCCGAAGTCGCGCATGTAATTCAGCGAGAGCTGGCCCTGCAGTTCCGGTGTATTCTGTGTCACGAACTGGTCGGCGATATTGGTGCCAGCGGACAGGATTTCCTGAATTTCGGCGTCGATATAGCCGAGGTTCCCCATCAGGGTGAACTCGTCATTGATGAACCAGCTGCCCTCAAGCTCGAGGCCGGTATATTCCGAGGAGCCCGCATTGAAGACCGACGACACAAACGTGTCGTTGACGCCGTCATTGTCGGAATCCGCGCCGCTCTGAACCGTGATCTGCTGGTCGGTATATTCAGCAAAGAAGACGGCTGTGTTCAGCAAAAGGCGATCATCGAAGAAGCTGCCTTTGATGCCGAGTTCATAGCTGTCGACCTTCTCCGGTCCGAAGCCTTCCTGTGAAAGTCCCAGCGTATCGAGGTCAGCACGTGCCCGCGGGTCGAAGCCGCCTGCCTTGAAGCCCTGAGCGTAGGTTGCGTAGATGTTCAGGTCGTCCGTTGGCTTGTAGGAAACCGAAATGCGCGGAGTGAACTCCTCGTCTTCCCGGTTCAGGCCTTCATAGCCGGTCTGGGTGACGAAGAAGATCGAGCTGGTGTTGGTCGGATCGAACGATCCGGAGCCCATGCCGAGCCACAGCTCACGCGTCACGTCTGCAGTGGTTTCATCCTTGGTGAAGCGACCACCGAGGGACACGCTCCACTGGTCAGTCACATCATAGGTGAAATCGCCGTAGACGGAGAAGTTTTCCTTGTCCTGCTTGCCAGCCTGATAGACCGTCAGGCCCAGCGCGCTGAGCAACAGGTCGAATGCGCCGTCGGCACTGCCATCAAGATAGTAGATGCCAGCAACGCCGGACAGGCGGACGCCATTGTACAGCATCTGGAATTCCTGGCTGAACTGGTCGTCATTATAGTAAGCTGGGACATCGAAATCCTGACCGGGCAGGGCGTCGAAGTCGATCGGCGTAACTGTTGCGCCTTCACGATAGGCCGTGATCGATTTTAGCGTGATCTCGTTATTGACGTCCCACTCGCCGGTGAGGGAGTAGCCTTCGGTTTCGACAGAGTTGTCATCACCGATACCGGCGCGGGTGTCATAAACATTATCCGTGACCGGCAGGGTGCCGTCGCCACTCGGGATCAGGCGATGGCCATGCTTGGCGTTGGAGTCGTCTTCAGATTTATCATAGGCAAAGCGGAAGAACAGCGAGTCGGTCGGTGCCCATTCGGCGCTTACGCGATAGGCGAGGACGTCCTTGTCGTAATGGTCTGCGCCGGTGAAGAGGTTCTCCCCGTAACCGTCGCGTTGGTAGTTGGCGATCGCGCCGCCGACCTTGAATGTGTCGCTGAGCGGTACCGAACCGGATACGATCGTGTCGAGCTGGCTGTAGGAGCCGACATTGACCTTGGCTTTCAGGTCCGGCTCGTCGTCCATCTTGGCGGTGACGTATTTAATCGCGCCGCCAATCGTGTTGCGGCCATAGAGCGTGCCTTGCGGTCCGCGCAGGACTTCGATCCGTTCGATGTCGAAAATGTCCAGGATCGCGCCTTGTGGGCGTGCAATATAGACATCATCAACGTAGAGACCGACGCCGGGCTCGAAGCCCCAGAGCGGGTCCTGCTGGCCGACGCCGCGAATGAACGCGATCAGGGTGGAGTTGGAGCCGCGTGCCACTTCGATCGTTGCGTTCGGGGTCGAACGTTGGATGGACGTGATATCGACCGCGCCGGTGGCTTCCAGCTGGTCAGCGCTGAACGCAGAAACGGACAGCGGTACATCGATCAGGTCTTCTTCGCGGCGTTGGGCGGTAACCGTCACCCGGCCTAGCGTGCGGGCCTCTTCCGGGGCCTCATCATCCGCATCCTGCGCGTGCGCAGCGTACTGGCCCGCGGTCAGCGCCAGCGCCGACACGAGACCGAATCTCAGCGTATTCATTTTGTGATTTCCCAATTTTTCCTCCCGAGGATTCTTTGTATTTGACGGGATTTATCCAGAACATGCGCGCTTGGGCGATGACCTGAGGGCTCAACACAAGTGAACATTTTCGCTCAGGCGCGTCAGGCTTGAGCAGTTTCCATGCTGGACCTGGCATAGACGGCAGGCGAAACACCGCGCATCTTCTTGAACGCCCGATTGAAGGCGCGCACATCGGAATAGCCAAGAAATTCCGCAACTTGGGTGACGCTTGTGCCTTGTGCCAGCATCAGGCCGGCCCGTTCGGCGCGGCTTTCCTGGAGGATGTCCCGGAAACTTGTGTGCTCTTCGCTCAGGCGGCGGCGCAAGGTTGCAACGCTCACGTCCAGATGCCGGGCGACAGCTTGCTGGGTTTCGTGTCCATCCGAGATCAGGTCGGCTGTGCGCACCGAATAGCTTCGCGAGTCGGAAGAGGGCGCGATGGCTTCAAGATGGCGGATGACGCGCGCGAAAATCCCGTCAGCGGTCAGATCGACTTCCGGGGTGGCGGGAATGGTCTCGCAGGCTATGTCGATATCATAGATCAGTTCATAGGCTGCATGACCGTAGCCGATGGGCACCTGCCAGAATTGCAGCTGGCCATTGCCGTCATCATTCCGGTTCCTGAGCAGGCTCACCCGTTTGAGCGCCCGGCCTGCGGCGCCGCCGGTCAGGCTGTCGAGCAGGGCATGAGTCTTGATCAGCAAGGCGTCGCCGACGAAATGCGTCAACGCACGATCATCGCGAAAGCGATAGGGGAAAGTCGAATCATCCACCACCAGCGCCAGCATCGAGTCGGTCTGGCGGACATAGTTGTAGCGCCCGCCATGCATCATGTTGAAATGCGAAGCGAGGCTCCGGATTGCGTCTTGCAGGGTCGAGGCCGCCTGAATCTGCGTCACGACAAATGTGCCGGTCTGGTAGAGCAGCTTTCGTTCAGAAAGTTGCGCAGTCAGGTCGTCGAAGGACCGGGCGATCTCGCGTTGGATGCGATAATAGTCTACCAGATCAATCTGCGTGCCGGGTTGGCTTGTGCGTTTGCCCGGATCGATGCCCAGTCGATCCAGCAGGCCGTCAACGTCCACACCCGACGTTCCGGCCCATGACAGGATCGGTTCAATCTGGTGGAGTTCGAAACTCGCCCGGGTCAGTGACTGCGACATGCGGGTCTTATAGCAGGAATCTGTATCGAAAACGTATCCTGATTCAAAAGGATGTTTTCAAATATGGCGTTGCTGCAACAGGCCTAGCGGTAATAGGCGCACAGCGTGTCGACCAGCGCCCGGCCGATCCCGCCCGCACAACGATAATAGATCGTCTGCGCATCCCTGCGGCTTTCAACCAGACCGGCCGCACGCAGCTTTGCCAGGTGCTGGGATACAGCGGAATGCGATTGGCCGGTCATGTCGGCCAGCTGATGAACAGGGTGCTCGCCCTCATTCAGCGCGCACATGATCTTCAACCGCGTATCACTCGACATGGCCTTCAGCACTTCTGAGGCCTCGTGAATGCGCTCCGACATGAGGTCAAAGGCATCCTTCGTCTGGGGTTTGTGCTGGGCTTTCATCAGGATGTGCTCGTAGTGATTGTTGCGGGCGGCGTATCAGCCAATATGCGAATATAAGCATTAAGATGGTGCGAAACAGGGTCGCGTCTGCAAGAGACGGGCGGGAATACGCTGAAAATGCCCGCATGACGGGGCATTTTGCTGAACTTCAAATCTTGCCGGAATCCGTGCAAACCTTTATGCGCCCCCTATATGCGTTTCGGCGGCGCAATGGACCGCCCTTTATTGGAGACTGCATGTCGAAGGAAGAACTGATTGAATTCGAAGGCACAGTCGTGGAACTGCTGCCGAACGCGACGTTCCGCGTTAAACTCGAGAACGACCACGAAATCATTGCCCA
>NZ_DEXB01000049.1:60998-61837 GCF_002366485.1 Hyphomonas sp. UBA3195 | reverse complement strand
CGCACGATGTCGATACCGGCCTGCTCGTCTGCATTGAGGCCTTTGACGTCGATATTGCCTGCAGCAGCGAGAAGCGCCGTACCACCACCAGGAACGATGCCTTCTTCAACAGCGGCACGCGTGGCGTTCAGGGCGTCATCGACGCGATCCTTGCGCTCTTTCACTTCCACTTCGGTGGCGCCACCAACCTTGATGACAGCTACGCCGCCAGCCAGTTTGGCGAGACGCTCCTGGAGCTTCTCCTTGTCATAGTCGGAAGACGTGTCTTCGATCTGCTTGCGGATCTGGGACACGCGTGCTTCGAGGTCTTTCTTGGCGCCAGCGCCATCCACGATGGTCGTGTCATCTTTCGTGATGGCGACTTTCTTCGCGGTGCCGAGCATGTCCATGGAGACGTTTTCGAGCTTGATGCCGAGGTCTTCGGAGATGACCTGGCCGCCGGTGAGGACAGCAATGTCCTGCAGCATGGCCTTGCGGCGATCGCCGAAGCCAGGAGCTTTCACAGCAGCGATCTTCAGGCCGCCGCGCAGCTTGTTGACCACGAGCGTTGCGAGGGCTTCACCGTCGACATCTTCAGCGATGATCAGGAGCGGCTTCTGGCTCTGAACAACGTTTTCGAGGATCGGCAGCATTGGCTGCAGGGAAGACAGCTTGCTCTCGTGCAGCAGAATGAACGGATCTTCGAGTTCCGCGATCATCTTGTCCGGATTGGTGATGAAGTAAGGCGACAGGTAGCCACGATCGAACTGCATGCCTTCGACAACATCGAGTTCGGTTTCGAGCGACTTGGCTTCTTCAACCGTGATGACGCCTTCATTGCCGACTTTCGCCATGGCTTC
>NZ_DEXB01000049.1:0-60737 GCF_002366485.1 Hyphomonas sp. UBA3195 | reverse complement strand
GCAACGCGCTTCAGGCCTTCGCGAACGATGGCTTGGGCGAGAACCGTTGCGGTCGTGGTGCCGTCACCGGCAACGTCGTTGGCCTTGGAAGCCACTTCGCGCAGCATTTGTGCGCCCATGTTTTCCAGCTTGTCTTCAAGCTCGATCTCTTTTGCGACGGTGACGCCGTCCTTCGTGGTGCGCGGAGCGCCGAAGGATTTCTCGATGACGACGTTACGGCCTTTTGGACCGAGCGTGACTTTAACGGCGTTGGCAAGCGTATCGACGCCTTTCAGCATCCGTTCGCGAGCTTCTGCGCCGAAAACTACGTGTTTGGCTGACATTGTGGATTACCTCTGTTGAGAATTCTGTCTGATGGAAAGCGAAAGTGTGGGGGCTTAGCCCTCCAGGACACCCATGATGTCGCTCTCTTTCATGATGAGCAGTTCTTCGCCATCGACGGTCACTTCCGTGCCGGACCATTTACCGAAGAGCACGCGATCACCAGCTTTGACGTCGAGCGCGACACGCTCGTTGTCGTCACCAATCGCACCAGCGCCGACGGCGACGATTTCGCCTTCCTGCGGCTTTTCCTTTGCGGTGTCGGGAATGATGATCCCGCCCTTGGTTTTCTCTTCTTCCTTGACGCGGCGCACGACGACACGGTCGTGCAGGGGACGAAGTTTCATTGGATTTAGCCCTCTTGTCTCTTTGACGAGTTCAATTGAAAACGGTCGTCAGCAAGCAAATGTCAGGGGGCTTTAGCACTCACCCGGCACGACTGCTAACGATGCTGCGGAGTTAAGAGCTGCGAACCACAGCGTCAACCGCGCCATTGCGAAATTTTTTGTAATTTCAGAACGCGAGAAAGGCTGATGGACGGCTCGGGAACGACGGCTTCGGAGCGCTAACAATAAAAATTCAGCCAGTCCCATGCCTGATTGGGTGAGCATTGGCGCAACGTCAAGGCGTAGCGACCAGCTTGTCTGCTTGTTTCCAAAAGATGAATGGTCAGGCGTTAAAATTCCTCAATCGATTGACGGTAAAATATACTTCCTATGTCACAACCGCTACAGCAACCGGGAGTCGGGACGTGCAGGGTAAATTCGAAGATGTGGTCGAATCGCTGACCTTTTTCGCTTTTGTGGCGATTACGGCGCTTTGCCTATGCTTCACCTTTTCCGTCATTGTCTATTCAATGGGGTTCCCGTCTGATCCCCAGAATTTCATTGTCGCGAACCTTTTCATTGCGTCCTGTGTGGCCGTTCCGACGGCCGCAATTGCTGCCCAACACGAGTACAGAATGAGAATTTACCAGCGCACGCTGGAAGATATGGCCTCTACTGACGCACTGACGGGTCTGCTAAACCGCAAGTTCTTCAAACAATTTGCCTGTGAAGAACTCGCGCGCATGAGCCGGACGGAGATGACATCGGCGGTGGCGTTGTTCGACATCGACTATTTCAAGGCGGTAAACGACCAGCATGGTCATGCAGCGGGCGACCGTGTGCTGCGAGAAATCGCGGCGGTCGCATATTCTGAACTTCGCGGTCCATTCGACCGACTTGGGCGCTGGGGCGGTGAAGAGTTTGTTGTCCTGCTCAGCAATGTCGATATGGAGAAGGCGCTCAGCGTCTGTGACCGTCTTCGTTCTTCCATTGAAGACCATGTCGTCATCGTGGACGGACAACCCGTGAGTGTCACTGCGAGTTTCGGCCTGGCCATGTTACCGCCCAACTCGGATTTCGACGACATGCTCGAACAGGCGGACGGCGCGCTTTACGAGTCCAAGGCCAAGGGGCGCAATTGCGTCACGGCCGTCAAGGAACTTACGCTCGCGGCTTGATCCCAAATTGTCGGGTCCCTAAGCCTGATACCTGAGGGGGACTCAGTATGTCAGACATTAGTCCAAACAGGTTGAACGACGCTTTGACGCGCGCGCCATCCCTCGCGGCGTTATCGGGTCGTCGTACAGAGTTTGCTAAGGCTGAGCGTGTTTGGTCGGATGTACTTGAGCCCGAACTGTCCCGGCGGGAAGAGAGTCGGAAAGCCACAATACGTGCAGCGATAACGCGTTCAATTATCGGTGCTGGCATCCCGGTCTTCATTATTATTTTGTTGATGATCTCTACGCTCGTGAGTGTTGATATCATCTCACCCGGACTCATATTTCTGGTCTTGGTGTCAGGCGCGATTGTGTCGGCGACCGCCTGGGTCAAGGTTTTTACAATGAAGTCGCAGACCAAGCAGTTGATCCTTTCAGCTGCCTGTGAGCCGTTTGGCTTCACCTATGACACATTGCATCCAGACCTGTCCGGTATTGTCGATTTGAAGACGCTGGCTTCTCGGGCGAAGGAGTTGAATGCGGCCTATTCTGGCAAGATGAACTCGACAGTGAATACGCCGTTAGGCGCGATCAACATGAGTTCCACGAACGGTCCTGACGCGCCGACGCCAGCTTTTGAAATACTGAAAACTGTCAAATTGCTACCGGGTCACTCGCGTCTCAAATTCGAAGATCTGATTTCGGGTGAGCGTGCGGGGACTCGCTTTGCATTGGTTGAAGCCAAACTTGAAACCGGTGGCAAGAATAGCAAGACCGTATTTCAGGGCATTCTGGTTCATGTCGAATACCCAGAGCGCTTTCTTGGTCGAACCGTGATCGCGCGGTCTGGATGGTGGAAGCGGGGCAGGTATTCGGGTGACCTGAAGAAAGTGGATCTGATTTCCCGCGAACTCGAGGAAGCTTTTACCGTCTATTCGACAGACCAGGTGGAGGCCCGGGCGTTGTTGTCCCCAGACCGTATGGAGCGCCTGATCGCATTGGAGCGGCACTTTTCCGGGGGCAAGCTTCGCGGTGTGTTCGAAGATGGTCACATGACTCTGGCGCTGGAAGCGGAGGATCAGTTCGAAGCAGGTTCGATCTTCAAAACCTTGGTGGATCCACGTCGCTATGCGTCTGCGCTGGTTGAGTTGGGTCTCGTGTGTGACCTGATCGACGGCTTCCTGACCCGGGATTGGGTGCAGGGGCGTTTGTAGATAGTCAGCGCACGTCGAACTTGTCGGTTTTCCGTTCGCCCAAAATCATGCGTTGTTCGAGCCGCCTTCGAAGGGTTGCATAATAGGCTTCCAGAAAGGCGATATCGGTTTCACCCGGCTGGGCTTGCCATCCAATCTTTTGCCGAATGCGAAGCGCGACCTGCGCCTTTACATCTTGCGTTGACTGGCGAAGGACATCTTCCAATACGTGCAATTCATGAATGCCATAGGCTTCGGCTTGTTGGGGTGTGAAGGCAAATCGCTCATGCGTAGTGGCTCGGGTCGTCGATGAGATATCGCCCATCAGCTTGGTTTTGGGGTTTTTGATTACCCAGGTGCCAGCAATCAGATCACCAACGCGCATCTTGTCCTTGTTGAAGATTGGGAAGAGCAGGAAGATGCCGGACCAGACCAAGCCAAGCAGGGCCATCCAGCTGGTCACTTGATCCCCGCCCATCATAAGGAACTGAAAGGGTAGACCGATTTCGATTTCACGAATGAAATTCCGGGCTAGAACCGAGTTCGCAGTCAGACGCCCGCCATTGCGAGAGGTGACCCGGACGCCAAGGGCGCGCTTTCCGGGTGTGGCAGCCTTCGTGCCAAGTTCGAAGAAGATGTAGTAGAAATTTCGGACGAAGAAGAAAAAGACAAGCCAAACCGCCCAAGCGATATTGGCACTCTCGGGGTCCATGGCCCTTATTGCAAAAGAGAGCCCCAAAGCGGTCGCGATTACGATGGCCCATTGTATCGCGACATCGATGAGAAACGCGCCTGCACGCTCGGATGCAGTAGCCAGTTTAAGCTGTATCGCGGCGCCTTCCGGCGTGACCAGTTTTCGTACAAGTTTCGACTGACGCTCCTGCTCTTGCATGCGGGCGCGGCGGCGGCGCGCAGCTTCAACATTCGCAAGGTTCACGGTGTCTGGTGCCGGAGGAACGGTAGAGCTCATACGGTGTCCGTTCGTCTTGGCAGATAAAAATATGCGCACCACAAACCGAGAATGCTCAGAGCGATCGTATAGCGGATCGCGTCACTATTGATCATTTGCCGCCCGAAGCCTTCTAGCAAAGCCGCGACGATCAGCATGATGACGCACCCCATTGCAATTGTGGCGGCCTTTTGCCCGGCATGGCGCGCCGAGTTCAACCTGGTCATCTGGCCGGGGAAAGCGACTGCGCCCCCTATCACGAAGCCCGCTGCTCCTGCCAGTATGATGGCAAACAACTCGGTTGTTCCGTGGATCACCAGCCATCCGGTAAATTCATAGCCAAGCCCCTTGTCCCAGAATACGGCATGAAGTGAGCCCATCATGACACCGTTGTATACGAGCAGCCATGCGGTGGGGATACCGAACGCAAATCCGAGCGCGAAAGCAAACAGCGCAATCTGGGCATTGTTGTTGAACAGGAAACTCGCAAAGGAAGTCAGCTGGCCGTCGCCGTGATCTCCCTCGTCGGTATAGATTGTGGAACGCAGATATTCGACGGACGCATCCGGATTGCGCCCGTCCCAGAAGTTCTGGCCATGAAAAGTCCAGAACCATTCCATGTCCTGCATGCACAGAAAGAATGCGAGCGCCCATCCGCCAAACAAGAACAGAACTGCCAGCAAAGTTGGCCCGATGGCCGAGGAGACACAAGCAGGCCAGTCGCGTCGCAGGAAATCCATCATGCGCTCGCCGATGGAGGTCCTGGCGCCGTAGACGAAGAAATATGCACGTGTGCAGAGGCTTTCGAGATAGGCGATGACATTCTGGTCGAGCGAAATGGAGCGCGCCACCGACAAGGAAGAAACCGCCTGCCTATAGAGGCGAGGCAAGGCTGTCATATCGTCGTCGCTGAGCGCTTTCACGCCGGAGTTTTCAGCCCGTGTCAGGATCAAGTCCAGTTTGCGCCAGTCGGACTCACGCTCTTCGCGGAAGCGGTAGGATTTGAGAAGGTCGCTCACAGCATGTCCCTCTGTTTGATCTGAAGGTACCGGGAGATCAGTTCCGCGCCGAATTGTTCCGGTCTCGTCTCGATCACTTGTACGCCCATGCGCTGAAGCCGAAGCAGGACGGTGTCGCGCTCAGCCATGAGCGTGTCTGCGATGACGGCGCGAGTTACAGATTCCGTTGAACTTGGTGGCGCATCTACCATTTCTGCGAGCGATTCATCCTCGAATGTGGCAAATATCACCAGATGCCGATCAGTCAGGCGTTTCACATTTTCCAGCATGAGTTCGGCCGAAATCGTGTCGACAAAGTCGGAGAAAATAATGATGAGGCTGCGTCGCTCCAGCTTGCTCGCGAGTGAGGAGAGTGCAAGCGTGAAATTGGCCTCCTCAGCGGAGTAATCCAGTTGAGCCGCCAGATCCTGAGCTTTTGTGAAACTGCGTTGACCAGACATGAACCCGCTCATGAAACCGGGCTTGGCATCAAAGCCATAGATCATGGCGCGGTCGCCGCTGCGAAGAGACACAAAGGACAGGAGTAGTCCGGCATTGATGGCGCGATCAATCTTGGGCACGCCGCCAAGCGGCTCGCTCATCAATCGACCCGTATCAAAAGCGAAGACGATATTGTGATTGCGTTCGGTTCGGAATTCCTTGGCGAGCAGGTTGCGGTGGCGTGCAGAGTGTTTCCAGTCGATTGCCCGCCGATCCATGCCGGTCGTGAACTCGCGCAAAGCGTCGAATTCACTGCCATCGCCGCGCTCGATCTGCATCTTCACGCCGAATTCCGCATCACGAGAATAGATACGAATAGCTTCGTCTTTCACCCAGCGGATATTGGGTGTGATCGGAATATCTCTATCCAGCAAGGTAGTGTGTTGTTTTTGTATCAGCCCGAGCGGACCTTTCCAGCGGCTCCAAAGTTTGACCAGCCTGGCGAGACCCCGTCGTGTTGGCGTGAGCGGCAACGAGTATGACCGCGCCCGGTCCTGCCAGCCTCTTAATCCTGCGGGTGGAATGGTCTGCAAGAACGCGTTCACTTCCAACAACACCTCGATTCGTCTGGGAAGCGGACCTCGCGCGAACCGCAGCGTCAGGTCCGCTGGATCAGACCCGCCGACATAAAGCAGTGCCGGCGCGTCTACATTTGCCTCATAGGCTCGCAGGGATGCGGCCAGGACGGCATCCGCAAAGATCAGGCTGGCGATGCCGCCGACCCAGCCAGCGGATATGACCCAGAGCTCAGGACGCAGCAGAGCTATAGCCACCATGAGCGGCACGCCGAGCAGCATCAGGAAGATGGCGCGAGGTGTGGGTGAAATCACCGCGGTGCGGCCGTCTGTTCGATGATAGCTGAAAGAGTTTCGTCGGTCGTCTTGCCTTCGATTTCTGCGGCGGGGGATAACAAAACGCGGTGGCGGAGTGCTGGCAGGGCCAGCAGTTTCACGTCGTCTGGAATAACAAAGTCCCGGCCGTCGAGCGCGGCGCGGGCACGGGCCGCAGTGGCCAGCGCGGCAGCGGCGCGCGGCGAAGCGCCAGTTTCCAGGGCCGGGGTTGTCCGGGTCGCGCGAATAATATCCACGATGTAGGCAATGATATCGTCCTGCAGCCGGGCTTCAGCAACCGAATTGACAGCTTCACTGAGTTCTTCTGCCGAGACAACGGGCTCGATGCCGAACGCTGCTGCGGTTTTCATGCCCGTGCGTGTGCCATGCTTGGAAACAATTGCGAGCTCTTCTTCACGACTTGGATAGTCCAGCGTGTGCTTGAATAGAAAGCGGTCAAGCTGCGCTTCCGGCAGGGGATATGTGCCCTGCTGTTCGATAGGGTTTTGGGTCGCGATCACCGTGAACCGGTCATTCAACGGGTAGGTGTCGCCATCAATCGTCACCTTGCGTTCCTGCATGGCCTCTAGCAGCGCGGCTTGTGTTTTCGGAGGTGTTCGATTGATCTCGTCCGCCAAAAGGAGATCGGTGAAAATTGGACCCTTGGTGAGGGCAAATTGATTGGTTTGAAAGTTGAACAGGTTCGTGCCGAGAACATCTCCCGGCATCAGGTCGGGTGTGAACTGAATGCGACCGAAGTCGAGTGAAATCGATCTCGCAAAGCATTGCGCCAGTAGGGTCTTGGCTGTTCCCGGTGGGCCTTCAAGAAGGACGTGCCCTGACGAGAATATCGCAGTCAGAAGAACATCAACCGTTGTGTCCTGTCCCACGACTGCCTTGCGCACTTCGTTACGGATCCGGTCCGCCAGCGCCTTGATGTCATTCACGTTCATTCATGGATCTCCCGATAATTCCCTTGCGCCAGCGAAACAGCTCGCGCGCCTTGTTCATGAGGTCTTCACGGCTGGTGGCAGGACCGCGCAGTCCCGACGCCATGTCTGTGAAGTGTTTGCCGGACTCTTCTTCCGGGCCAAGCCGGTCGAACAGGGCGGTGAGTTGGGTTTCATTCAATGTCTTCGGAGCGCCTATATCCCGGGATACACGACGGCGGATCATGTGGAGATATGCGGGTGCTATACGCGTCTCCCGGCGCGCCATCGTAATCAAGCCTGCGGAGTTGTCAGCCAGCGCCTGTTTTCCAAGCGCAATGGCGCGTCCTTCCTTCACAGGTGGCCCAAATCGTATGAGCGCGGCCCAGCCCAGCAGGAAAGCGGCCGCCAACGCAGTCAACGTTGCGCCGATAAAGGGGATGTCGAAAATCATCTGCAGCAGATTCTCGGACCGAACGAAACCATGGAGAGTCGCATCAAATATAATCGGCTCGTCGTAGTCATTACGAAGAAAGTCGATCATCTGAGTCGCAAAGCGAGCGTTCTCAAACTGCGACAAACCGAAAGTGTTGATCATGTCGGGGTCGGACAGAACATACATGTCCGCATCGGGTGCCCAGGCGAGCAGGATCCCATCCTGTGTCTCAGCAATCGGCGTAAGCGAGTCTCCGCGTAGCACTTGCATCTTCACGTCTGGTTTGAGCGCGATTGATCCGAAGGGGGTTGAGGTTTCACTTGGCACATCGATACGTCCGATTTCCGCATCGATAGCTATCGTCTCCAGTAAGTCGTTCAAGACGCGCGCATTCATGAAGCGCGTATCCTTTTGATGGGTCTTGTTAAGAGGATCAGTCATGCCGGTCCATTTCGGCAGGACGAGCAAAGTAGTCCGCTGTGGCTCTAAGTCTTCGAGCGCCTTTGCTGCACCCCATTGGGGGAGTGTTAAGACGAGTAGGCCCCAATCACTGTCTTCAAGCGTGCGCTCCAGCCGGGAGACTTCCGCCGGATAGCCTTGTTCCTGAAGGAGTTGCACGAAGCCATTATAACCGAGCGCCGAGGTCGAGAACGGGTGCGCACCGGCCACATTCCGGTCCCGCAATTCAGGTGCCCAGCCTGCGAGCACCATGATTGCCCCAAAGGAAAAAAGCGCCACTGCCAGCAATATGCCGACGATCTTGCCACTGAACGGGGAGTCGACGTGAGAACGATCCTTCATGTCCACTGCTCCCCAAATGCGAAGTCTTCGTAGGAAGCCCGCGCCATATGCCAGCCGCTTTCGTCGACATCCCGGCCGCCGAAGAAACTACGTTCGACGATGGCGATGATCGGGCTGAGAGCGGTCCGCGCGCGATCTGGCAGGAAGCCAAGCTTGCCGATCTCACGTGCCGTGAGTGAGCGAGGCACGCCGATCTCGATGCGCGTCTGAATGTCCTCGATTGACCGGAACAAGAGTAAGTGCACGGCCTCCGCGAATTTTCCTGCGCGGGCAAGCGCATCGGCCTCTTCCAGTAGGGAGCGGGCGACGGATTCTGCCGGGCGGAAGTCCGGGATGACATCGTCGCCGACTTTGTCGGCTTTGCTGCCATCTTTGCCAAACCGGATACGCAGCGCCTCTCCGAAAAGGAAGTACAACACGCCCAAAATCAAGGCGGCGATTGCTACATAGAAAATGAGCGTTAGAAGCGGGCCCAAATGACTAAGGAACTCAAACAATCCTCGTAGCCAGTTAGGCGGAGGAGAGGGCGGATCGAACTCGACAGGATCGGCTTCCGGTCGTTCGAGCTGGAGGGTCGATTTTCTAAGATAGTCCCGATGCGCCTGTTCAAGTGTTTCAAGGTCTGTTTCGGGATGGTGGGTGACCTCGCCCCAATCATTCGAGTCGGGAATCTCGATTGGGGCGTCCAAGGTGAGGTCGTCATAGTCGTCGCCTGTCTGCGCCCCCGCAGGGACGGTGAGACAGGCTGCGATCAGCAAGGCGGCGCTTAGGCGTCCCGTCAGGCTCAATGACTGTCTCCCTCATGGCAGCGGCCCCGTCCACCGCCTTGACTGCTCCGACTATTTCAGAGGTTGGTGTCAGCTTCAACGCCCTATTGCGAAGTGCCTGCATCCAGCCGATATAGCCCGCTCAAGGCACAGATGAGGCAGAATATGGACAGGGCAGAACGCTACAAGGAATTGAAGGCGGAAATTGATAGCGTTGTTGCGGGAGAAACATCGATCACTGCGCGTTATGCGACAGCGTCCTGTATCCTGTCACAGGCCTTTTCACCCCGCTTTTTCTGGACGGGATTCTACATGGTTGACCCTCTGAAGGAGTCCGAACTGGTTGTTGGGCCGTATCAGGGCACGCTTGGTTGTCTGCGCATCCCCTTTGGCAAAGGGGTCTGCGGGCATGTGGCGGCGACGCGCGCGCCGATCATTGTTCCGGATGTTCATGAATTTCCCGGGCACATCGCATGCGACTCAGCGAGCAATTCTGAAGTTGTCGTTCCGGTGTTCGACGCAAATGGCGATCTCGCTGCCGTACTGGATGTCGACTCGACAGAACTGAATGCTTTTGACGCTGTCGACCAGGCGGGTCTAGTCGCTATTTGCGAAACGCTCCTCACCGCCTAGCCCGGCGGCTGTCGATAGAAGTGCCGTATTCTCGATCAGCTCAAACGGTGTTTTTGATCGCTTGATGGCGTCGATCCGCAAATTGAGATTGTCTTCCAGTATGTCGAGTTTGCGCGCGCGAAGGCCGCTGATGCGTTTGATCTCATGGTCCAATTCCAGCCAGATATCGGCGTCCGGATCATAAGCTGGCCACTCAGGCAGGTCTTTGCCATTGGGGTCACCTGTCTTGGCAAAATTGGTCCAGTACGAAATCATTCTGTCAGTCAGGATTTCATCGTCATCAGCTGCCGGAAGGAAGCCGTTGTGGCTATCGAAGACAAACGCGATCTCGGCCCCGTGATATGCACCGAGCGTTTGAGACTTTCCTGGCGGCGTCCGGCTGAATTGGTAGAGCCAAGTTGGCTGGCCAGCAGCGACATTGGCTTTGGCCAGAAAACGCGTATGGACGCCGAACAAGTCATCGCCCAGCATTTTTTCGGCGCCCCGATCCCACGTTTCCAAGGATGTCATGCCATAGAGGGCTTGTAGCGCTTTCGATGAGTTCACACCAAACACGCCTTCCAGCATCGCTTCGCGTTGTGTGATGGAACCAGAGATGTTCGGCAGCAGGGCTGTCGGCGATTTGCGCTGACTGTAAAATAGAGTGCCTTCATCAGCATTATAGCCTGCAAGGACTGGAACCCGATTGGCGCCACCGTCCCGAATAGCTTCACCGATTGGCACGGGCAGGACGTTACCATCCACTGTCGGCAAGAAGTACTTGACCAAATCCTGCCTCAACAGAACACGGTCGATGATCGCCCCCGACGGGATGGCGCGAAGCCGGTCTGCGGTAGCGGTGCCATCGGCCAGCGATGAAAGGAACTCGACACCGACTTCTTCGGAGCTTTGCACATTGGGCAATGGCGAGTGGGACAGGTGAAGCGCATTGTAACTGCTGACGCCACTCTGCAAGATGGCCTTGTCATACAGGCCGTCAGCAAGAGGCGTTGCCATCAGCTCACTGACAGATTGCGCGCCTGCGCTTTCGCCAAATATGGTGACATTGTTTGGATTGCCGCCGAAGCGCGCAATATTCATTTGAACCCAGCGGAGTGCTGCAACTTGGTCCAACAGGCCGTAATTGCCGGATGTTCCGGCTTCTTCGGTCAGGGCAGGGTGCGCCATGTAGCCGAATGGTCCGAGCCGGTAGTTGATTGTGACCAGAACGACGCCTTTATCCACAAGGCCATTTGCCTGGTAATATGACGCCGAACCCGCCCCAGCCTGATGAGAGCCGCCGTGAATCCATACCATTACCGGCTGTAGCCGAGGCTTGCCGCGATTTGCCGTTCGGACATTCAGGAACAGGCAGTCCTCAGCTTCAGCGGGCTCAGGCTGGGCAGCGAGGTATTGCCTGGCGGCCAATCGTTTCCACCAGGGCAAGCCGTTACCATCGATGATACGGTCGACAACCTCATTCATATGTCCGCGGGGTTGCAGGCATTGCGGGCCGAATTCCCTCGCATCCCGGGTAATGGCGCCCCATTGCGGCGGGGAAGTTGGCGCTGACCAACGACGGGCGCTGGCATAGGGAATCCCATTGAAAACCTGGATTTCCGGATTGTCTGGATCAACACCGCCCTGGATCTCGCCTTGATCGATCCGCAGGGGCTCAGTTAACGCCATAGGCGGCTCAGGCTGGTTCAGACGGAACCAGCCCCAAGCGCCAAAGCCCAGCAGGGCGAAGAAAAGGACAATACTCAGTCGCTTCATGAAACGAGACCCCTGCTCGTTGAGAGCAAACGCTATACCACTTGTCCGTGAAAGTCACTTCCCCAGCATCAAACCGGACTGATATCTCGTAAAGCATTTTCCGTAGCTTTTACAAGGTCTTCACCGGGCTCTATTCCGCACGCCAAGCGGACGAATCCGTCGGCGACGTGGTCTCCCCAGCGGACTCGGCACTCAGCAGAGGTGTGAACACCTCCAAAGCTCGTGGCGGGCACTATTAGTGGATTGTTATCAATAAACTTTTCTGCGCTTGCGCGATCTTTTAACGTGAAGCTCACGATCGGACCAAAGTCTCGCATCTGGCGAGACGCAACTGCGTGGCTCGCGTCTCGCGGGAGACCGGGATACCGGACGGTCTGCACAGAGGGGTGCGATAATAGGTGATTTGCCAGAATTAGAGCATTCTGGTTTGCCCGCGAAACGCGCAATTCCAGGGTCTCAAGCCCGCGATGCAGCAGATACGCGTCGAACGGGCTTACCGTGGCGCCGCCCAAACGACGGTAGCCACGCACCTGATTCATCAGGGATGTGTCCCGACTTGCTACATGTCCGCAGAGAACATCTGAATGGCCCGCCATGGCCTTTGTGTCAGCCATCACGACCATATCCGCCCCAAGATCGAGAGGTTGCTGGCACAGGGGTGTTGCAGTCGTGTTATCAGCCACCAGCAAGGCTCCGGCTGATTTTGCCCGATCAGCCACAGCCGCGATGTCGCAAACTTCGAGGCCCGGATTTGACGGTGTTTCAATCATTACGAGCCGGCAGCCCGACAGGTCAGCATCCGCCATCTGGGCGGTAGGACAAGTCTCGACGGTTATGCCCCGGGGTGCGAAGTGTTCATTCAACAGGGCTCGAACATTGTAGTAGCCGTCTGCATGCACCAGAACCTTGTCTCCCGGGCGCAGCACTGTGTGAAACATTGCGGCGATAGCGGCCATGCCGGATGGGAACAGCACCGTCTCGGCATTTTCCAGAATGCCTATCTCCGCTTCGACACTTTCGACTGTTGGATTTCCATTGCGCGCATAGAAATGGCTGCCGTCCGGATCTCCTGGCAACAGGAATGTCGTACTCGCCATGATAGGAAGCGATACCGGTGCACCCTTGGAAAGGTTGCGGGCGCGGTGGTGCAGCAATTCTGAGATGGGAGACGGTTTTTTCGTCACGGATAATATGCCTCGCAGTGGGATTCGCGCTGACTCTGCGTTGAGCCGAGCCACAAGAAAACAGAATTTCGTTCTTCAGGCGCAGTCTTGTACCCGAGTTGCTAAACGTTTGTTGAAAGGATGCTTGCGTTTGGTCCAATCCACTCAGCAAGTTTGTCTCGCGCGACAACATCCAGATCTTTCCAGGCATCGCCCAAGGTTTGCAGGCATCTTGCCTGATACTTGAATACGCCCTGTTCGTAGCGCCCGCGCTCTATTTCAAGCGAAAAACTGTCTGATCCGGAATTGAGCCCATCAAGATTGGCTTTCAGGAATGGCAAATAGGTTTCCCCTGCTATTGCGAGAAGGTCGTGGACGACCGGGCTGATACTATCAGACCAGTTACCTTCGATACCGCTCGCATCATCGGCGTGATCAATCCAGCGATACAAGTACGGTGTGTCCGCTCGCAGCCAGGTCATGGGAGTGGGGTCAACACTCATGACTTTCAACTGACCGTAAAAGCCAAGATCCGCGAGCGAAATGCGATCTCCGAACAAGAAGCGTGTTGGCCCGGTTGCCATCGCCTCCAGAACTTTGCAGATGCGCTTCCAGCTGGCCTCTATCAGAGGGGCAGTCTGGGGTGTGCAGCCAACAAGAGCCATGCGGCTGATTTGCCGGTCACGAATGGTGGCAGCAGCTTCTTCCACGCCAAGGCGACTTGTGTTGGGAAGCGTGTCATAGATCAGCCAATTGGCGCACCATTCAGCATCCAGGTCATATGCCCATCTGTAATGGAACATGGCTTTCATGAACCATTCGTCGGCCATGTCCTCAAGCAACAGGCAGGCAAACCGGGCAACCGGATCGGGTGGCAAGAGGTCTCGGCCTTCGCCTTCGAGTGACAGCAAGAAGGGGGTTGAATCATTCACCCAGCTGCCGTCAGGCTGGCGGATGACAGGGATCAC
Source organism: Hyphomonas sp. UBA3195 (assembly GCF_002366485.1). Classification (NCBI taxonomy): domain Bacteria; kingdom Pseudomonadati; phylum Pseudomonadota; class Alphaproteobacteria; order Hyphomonadales; family Hyphomonadaceae; genus Hyphomonas; species Hyphomonas sp. UBA3195. The sequence continues at coordinate 47,010 of NZ_DEXB01000049.1, read as the reverse complement.
GGGTGCCCGCACATTTGGCATGACGCTTTGTCGGTCGTCGGCTGTCATACCGGTCCAGGTATGGACAAGGCGTTTGGCCCGCAGGGCGGCGCGCACTTTCATGGAATAGGGCGAGCCGAGCGCGCCAAAGATTTCGTAGCGGCTCACAGCTTTCTCCCGTTTATCCAAGTGGGACGGGTCACGATCAATTCCTGGCAAAGCAGGCCTGCCTCGCGATGGCGAGACATGGATTTGTAGTCCGGATGGTTGAGCGTAGCGATGAAAGCCTGTCGATCTGGGAACTGGTTGACCAGCACGCCATCCCAATCGCCCTGACCGATGAAATAGCGTTCGGTCGATGCAAGGAGCAATGTGGAGCCGCCGACCTTTTTTGCCGCGAAAGTGAAGGCTTCGGAGTAACGAATATAGGCGTATTCCCCGCTGATCTCTTCGCCAAATTCGGGGTCATCCGGCTGATACTCAGCTTTAACTCGAAACTTCAGCAAATTTACCTGGGTAATGGGGCCATCGTTCGGGTCGTCACGAAACGCCCTGAATTGGTCGGCAGTAGGCTGGAAGGCAGGCATGGGCATTTCCTCACGGTCGTTTTTCGGGATGTTTCCCGAAATACCGCTCGGTGTAAAACAGTGCCGCCGCGTGAAGGCCGTGTTGAGTCTCGAATGCTTCGTATTCCAGGAAGTCTTTGTAAGGCATCTCGACGACCTCGATTTCCTCGTTTGCGTCAAGAGACTGAGCATCTGTCTTCTGGCAGCCCGTGGCCAAAAAATAATGAAGCTGATTATTCTGGGTTGCCGGGTTCGGATAACAGATGCCAACGGGGATCAACTCGCGCGCCGTGTAGCCGGTCTCCTCGCGTAATTCCCGCCGGGCTGCTATTTCCGGATCGGATTCTCCGGGATCCAGGACGCCGCCGGGTACGCCCAAGAGGACGATCTCGCCGGCGTGCCGATACTCGCGGACCAGCACAATATTGCCTTCGTCAGTAATCGGGATAATCGTGGCCCAATCTGTGAATTCCAACACATGATAGGCGGGCACTACATGGCCGTCTTCACGTTGGCAGACATCCGTGCGCACCGAAAGGAAGTCGTCTTTGTAGGTTTGACGGCTTTCCAGGATTTTCCAGGGTTTGATCATTCTGATGGTCTCTTCAGTTTGCGGTCCAAAAAGGCCATACGCGTTTGCATCAGGTGGCGTTGCAGCGCTTCTCCCCGAATGCCGTGGCGTTGGCCCGGATAGGTCATTAATTCAAACGGTTTGCCCAATTCCTGAAGTCTGGCCATCAGTCGTGTGGCATTGTCGAAGGTGACGTTGTCATCTGCCATGCCGTGAATGAGGAGGAGGGGGGTCGAAAGCGCGTCGAGGTTTGGAAAAACACTGGAGGCTTCATAGCCGCCTGGGTTGTTTTGTGGTGTCCCCATATACCGCTCCGTGTAGAATGTATCATAGAGGCTCCAGTCTGCAACCGCAGCTCCCGCGACAGCGCACGCGAATGTATCAGCTGGCGCTTGCAGAATGGTCATCAGTGTCATGTATCCGCCATAGGACCAGCCCTGAATGGCAATTCTGCCGGGATCGACAAATGGTTGTGTCTTGAGCCAGTCCACGCCCATCATCTGGTCGCTGACCTCATGCAGGCCCGTGCGGCGATGGATCACATCCTCAAACTTCTTGCCGCGATTCCAGCTGCCTCGATTATCGAGCCTGAAGATGAGGTATCCCTGACGGGCGAGATATTGATCTGACAGACTCCCCCAACTGCGCGTGACAGTTTGGACATGTGGCCCGCCATACACTTCCACAATAACCGGGTAGCATTTCCTAGCATCGAAACCGGGCGGTTTCAGTAGGGAATAGTGTAGAATCTGACCGTCATCGGCGGACAGGACTCCGAACTCTGGTGTGACGTGATCCGGCAGAAAGGAGTGATATGGATGGTCTGCGTCGAGCGCATTGTCCGAAATCCAGGAAATCAAACTGCCGTCAGAAGCGTACAGACCCGTTTGAGGGGGGTGGCTTGGGGATGATGATGTTCCGACAAAGGATCGCCCGTCTGGCGCCATGGCAATGGACCATGTTTGGCCTATGGAGGTGATGCGCTCGACCTCTGGAGGAGTTGCTGAGCCAGAAGTTGCTGGCTTGGCGCGATAGAGGTGGCACTCAAGCGAAGTATCCAGAAACCCTGTGAAGAGTATTTCGGACATGTCGGCTTTTACATGCTGCAGCTTGTCGACAACCCAGTCACCGCCAATCAGTTGTCTGGGGTGGGTTGTCGAAGGCGGTAACAAACTAATTTGGCGGTAACCACGAGATTCTTCCGTGAGAACAATGCCTGTATCCCCCAAGCTCACGAAATCTGAAGACAGATTGATCCAATTGGGTTGCTCATCAAGCTGAGCGACGGTGGCTTCATAAAGGCGCAACCCTTTCTCGGAATGCTTGAAGGCCATGAATTGGACCATTTCGAGCTGTGTCTGAGCCCGATTGACGCGCTGGACGTAGAGGCTGCTCTCAGTCCAATTGACCCGCGCGAGATATTGGTCGGTTGCGTGTCCCCAGTCGTTGCGCCGCCATCCAATCTCCGTGACAATGCCGGTTTCCACCTCCAGAACGAATAGGTCCACAATGGCGTTGGGGCGACCCGCGCGAGGATAGCGCTGCTCAATAACGGCAACATTTTCTGCGGCGATATCAAAGCGTGGAACGATGTCCACGGATGTCTCATCCACACGCGTATAGGCGATGTACTTATCGTCCGGGCTCCACCAATATCCGGTGTATCGGCTCATCTCTTCCTGTGCGACAAATTCGGCGACGCCATACGACAGTGATTTTGACGGCTCGGCCGGGGGAGAGGCGCGTTTCTCGTCGCCCGTCGCAAGATCAACTATCCAGAGCGCCCCGTCGCGAATGAAGCTGGCATACGTGCCTTTGGGTGAAATGCGGGCATCATAGTCAAAGGCATCGGTATCGGTTAGTCGCCGAACTTGCGGACTGTCTTCAGTAAGGGTGACCAAGTGCAGGTTTCCCCCTAGTGGGACGAGTATCGTCGTGGCTGTACCCCATGAGTAGTCGAGGATGCCTGTTCTCCCCGCAATTCGCTTGCGCTCGCGTAGGGCTATTTCTTCCTCTGAGAGAACGATTTCTTCTGGTTCAAGCAATAGGGAATCCACAAGGAGGGACGGCGCGCCTGTCTCAACGTCGAATTGCCAGAGATCGTGTCTTTGCTGGTCGTCGGGCCGAGGCTTGAGGAAGGTCACCCGTGCAGCATCGGGAGAGTACTTGATGCCCAGTGTTGTTTGGCCAGTTAGGGAAGGCGACGCAAAGAGGCGATCCAGGGTCAATTCTGTCATGGATGGATAGTGTCCTGAGGAAAGTTTTTTTGAGATTGATCGAAGTGTGCCCTGAGTATTCGTGTTCGCCACTCATGCATGCAGATTCAGTGACTATCGGACAGCTAACCAATCGCCAAAACTAAACACTTGTTTCAACTTTTGTGAGGCAAAAACTGCCAAAAGTCGCTATGCAAGTAGTGGTTTATGCATATCGTGCACTTATGGCGGAAGGGGATGTTCTGTTCGAACAAGCGGTCGCCTTGCTACTCGATAGCGAGGGCGGAGAGAGCTTGATGAAATCCGCGGCGTTGATGCGCCGGGCTGCGGACTCCGGACATGCTGCGGCTGCCAACAATTTCGGCGCCATGCTACATCATGGGCGGGGCGTCCATCAGGACTTTGCCGCTGCCAGAGCATATTATGCACAGGCGGCGGAGGCTGACCTGCCACCCGCATTGTTCAATCTGGGGTTCATGAAGTTACGAGGCCTTGGTGGCGAGCGTAACGAGACGGATGCGCGCCGTTTGTTTGAGCAGGCCGCGCATATGGGCGAAGTGAACGCGATGACATACCTCGGCGTCATGATGATGACCGGCGCTGGTGGCCCTAAAGAGTTCAAAACCGCGCAATCGTGGTGGGACAAGGGCGCAGAGCTCGGCGACAATCGCTGCGCATTCAACCTCGGAATTGCTCATGCAGGTGGGCATGGCCAGGACCAGCCCGACTTTGTCGAAGCTTGGCGCTGGTTCAGTCGGGCTCAGGATATGGGAAATCAAAGTGCTGAAACCGAGCTCGAGCGTCTCGCAAGTGTGCTGACCGACGACGAGCGCAAACGCATCGAAGGCTAATCGACAATTTGGTAGAAGGGGAGGTTTCTGGCTGAGCGAGGTTTGCCAGAGATGTTTCTCAGAACAGGTTGCGCTTACCCGCTTGATTTTCGGCCACGTCCGCGTAACTGAGGCGACATATTCCCCCAAAGTTTCAGGAGACGCTTTCAATGGCCGGTCCCCAAATCGTATTCCAAATGCAAGGCCTGACCAAGGCATATGCCGGTGGCAAGAAGGTGTTCGAGAACATTCACCTGAATTTCCTGCCGGATGCCAAGATCGGTGTCGTCGGTGTCAACGGGTCTGGTAAGTCCACGCTGCTGCGTATCATGGCGGGTGAAGACAAGGACTTTCAAGGCGAAGCCTGGGCGGCCGAGGGCGTGAAAGTCGGTTACCTGCCGCAAGAGCCGAAACTCGACCCCAAACTTAGCGTGTTCGACAATGTCGCCTCAAAATGCCCTGAAAAGCAGATGTTGGACGAGTTCAACACCATTTCAGAAAAGCTTGGCGAAGACTATTCCGACGAGTTGATGGAGCAGATGACGGCGCTGCAAGAGAAGATCGATGCGGCTGACGCATGGGACATCGACTCCAAGATTTCGATGGCGATGAACGCGCTGCGCTGCCCCGATGATGACGCCGATGTGGAAAGCCTGTCCGGCGGCGAGGTTCGCCGTGTCGCGATCTGCCAGCTGCTTCTTTCGAAGCCCGACATGATCCTGATGGATGAACCGACCAACCACCTCGACGCCGAAACCGTCGCGTGGCTGCAGAATTATCTGATCAACTTCCCGGGCTGTGTGATCCTCGTGACCCACGACCGATACTTCCTTGATGATATTACCAGCTGGATCCTCGAACTCGACCGTGGCCGCGGTGTTCCCTTCCAGGGCAACTATTCCGGGTGGGTTGAGCAAAAGGCCAAGCGGATGGAGCAGGAGGCGCGTGAAGAGTCCGGTCGCAAGCGCACCCTGGCGAAGGAACTTGAGTGGGTTCGTTCTGGTCAGAAGGCGCGTCAGGCAAAATCCAAGGCGCGTATCAACGCCTATGAGGAAATGGCATCGCAGGCTGAGCGCGAGAAGGTCATGACCGCACAAATCCGGATTCCCCCCGGCCCGCGCCTTGGTGGAGTCGTTCTGGAGGCGGAAGGGTTGCGAAAGGCATTCGGCGACAATCTCCTGATCGAAAATCTGGACTTCAAATTGCCTCCTGGTGGTATTGTTGGTGTCATCGGCCCGAATGGTGCGGGTAAATCGACCTTGTTCAAAATGATCCTTGAGCAGGAGAAGCCAGACCAGGGTAGCCTGCGCATCGGTGATACGGTGAAGATTGGCTATGTTGACCAGAGCCGCGACAAACTCGATTCCGACAAGAATGTCTGGGAGGAAATCTCCGGGGGGACGGATGTCATCGATTTGGGTGGTGTTGAAGTCATGTCGCGCGCATATGTTGGCGCGTTCAACTTCAAGGGCACAGATCAACAGAAAAAAGTCGGGCTCCTATCTGGTGGTGAGCGTAATCGTGTCCATCTCGCCAAGATGCTCAAAGGTAGCCACAATTTGCTTCTGCTAGATGAACCGACCAACGATCTCGACGTGGAAACCTTGCAGGCGCTCGAAGAAGGTCTCGACAATTTCCCCGGCTGCGCGGTGATCATTTCGCACGATCGCTGGTTCCTGGACCGTATGGCAACGCACATTCTCGCATTCGAGGGCGATTCCCATGTTGAATGGTTCGAAGGCGACTTTTCTTCCTACCTTGAAGACAAGAAGCGCCGCTTAGGTGAGGATGCCGTCAATCCCAAGCGTCTGAAGTTCAAGAAATTTGCCCGCTGATTGGCAAGATTTTCGGCCCGCTGGAAGTCGGGCCGTACTTGTTGGCCCAAACTAAAAATGAATTGTCATCGCATTACTGATGAGCGTTTGCTTTGCGGGTAGTGAGAAGTGTGATCGAATTTTGGTGTAAATTCGAATTTCGTTAACATTGGTTAACGAAATGCTTGCGCGTTGCCATTCCTTTGCCGATAAGAGGCTCACCCTTTGAAGGGTGGGGACAGAATGTGCGTATATGCTCGAATTGGGCATTTGTGCCCATGACAATGCGGGAATGTTCGACGATGATCCAAACCGGCGAACCAGGGGACAAGACTGCGGCTGACGCAATCGTCATTGGGGCGATGCGAGCTGGCACGACCGCCCTGTACCGAGTATTCCTTGAGAGCGGTCTAGTGGCCGTGCCGGAATGCAAGGAAACCGACTTTTATCTGTCCAAAGAAAATTTTGCGCGAGGCCTGGGCTGGTATCGCAAACAGTTCGGCAATTCGGACCTTCCTTGGGTGGATTTTTGTCCGAACTATACAAAGCGGGACATGTTTCCAGGCGCACCAGCGCGGACGTATGAAAATGCTCCGAACTCGAAGCTGATCTTTATCGCCCGGGATCCCGTTGCGCGGGCCGAGTCCCAATACAAGCATACATTCATGCATTCAGCATCTCTCGCTGAGCCGGCTGATGTGTTCGACACACATGAGGGTGAGCACATACTTATGGTTAGCAAATATGCTTACCAGTTGGAGCCCTACTTTGAGTACTGGTCTAAAGACGACATTTTAATCGTAGATTTCAACGATCTGCTTGCCAACTCTTCCTCCGTGTTCAGGCGGATCGCAGAGCATATCGGTCTGGCACCTTCGGCCGTCGAACATTTGAGCAATCTGCCCGAGGCAAATTCGGGAGAGGAAATTCGCAAAATGCCTCGTTGGTGGGGGCAAATGCGAGATACAGGTATGGGGAGATACGTCCGTTCGCGCACGCCGCGAGTCCTCATCGACTCCCTGCGCGCAGCGGTCAAAACGAGGAAACCGGTCGAAGTTCCAGAATTCGACGACAGGATTCGTTCTAATCTGGCGCAGAAGCTGAAAACTGATGCGAGTCGCTTTCGGGAGCTGACTGGAAAACCGTTCCGCAGCTGGAGCGTGTAAGCCACACGTAAAAAAGCCCCCAACCAGCCGTCTGGTGGGGGCTATTGATCTTTGGCTGATTTCAGACGACTAGCTTCGCTTCTCGGTTTCCAGCTTCCGCTTCATGCTTTCGATCTTGTCAATCAAGGCCTCGGCCGAGCCGTTCGAGCGGTCTAGCAAAGCGAGGAATTGGGCGCGCTGTTCGATTGCGAGCCAGATCAAATTACCGTCCAGATTCAGGGCAACGTCTACGACCTGATACTTGCCGTCGCGGGTCAGAACGCGCCACCGCACATCCATGTCTTTGCCGTCCTGACGCTTAATGACCGTGTTGACGATCGAATCGGTCGCAGATCGATCCACCGAATCCTTTACGATCACGGCTTCTCCGCGATAGGCGTCGAGTTCATTCTCATAAACTGCGAGTGCATACTCCCGAAAAACTTTCCGGTAGCGAGCTAACTCATCTTCGCTGAAGCGGCGCGCATACTTGCCAATGGCAAAGTTGGACACCGCAGTCATGTCGGTGAACTCATCCATGTAAGTATTGAATTTTTCTGTGCGCTCTTCTGAGTCCAGGGACGGATCGTTCAGCGATGCCAATACGTCACTGGCATTCTCCTGAACATAGGATTCTGTCTTTGCGTCTGCCTGGCTGGTTGGGGCAAGCATCAATACTGCAGCGCCAGCCAATGCAAAATATCGGTAGTAGCGTTTCACATTTCGCTCCTGTTGGTGGTCATCACGCCCCGGACCTACTCTTCAAATTCGTCAAAATCAGGGAGATCCTCGTAAGCATCTTCCTCGTCTATGCGACCATTACGTATTTCTGCCTGACGCTGGGATGAATAAAGTCTCCGCAAAGCGATGTAGGGCTCTGGCTGAGCATTCAGTTGCTCCAGCGCATCATCGAGGGCGACGCGGGCATTCAGCCCTCCGAGAATTCCACGACCCATTTCGATGTGATCGTCGAGGTCGGGATTGTTATCGAACTCTGTCCAGACAAGCGGATCCAGCGCACGATCCACACCGCTACCGAACAGGTCACGCGGCGTTGTTGGACCCATGAGGGGCAGGATCAGGAAGGGGCCGCTGTCGACACCCCACACAGCAAGGGTTTGTCCAAAATCCTCATTGTGCTTCTCAATACCGGTATACTCAGCAACGTCCCAAAGTCCGGCGATACCCAGCGTCGAGTTCAGAAAAAATCGAGCAAATGTTTCGCTAGCGCGATCACTCTCGCCCTGCAGGACATCGTTTACAAAGATCACTGGAGACTTCAAGTTGTGAAGGAAGTCGCTCAGTCGGTCGCGACCGTACTCGGGGGTCACCGTCTCATACACGTCTGCTGCGGGGCCGAGCGCATACTTGTCTACGCCACTATTGAAGGCGAACATCTGACGGTTGAAGCCTTCGTAAGGATCGGGAACGGTGCCGGATTCAAGGTTTTGTGTGGACGCACAGGCTCCTAGCCCCATGGCAAGAACCGCAGCAAAGAGTCGCTGTGTCATGTGTGGATAACCCCGTTGTGGAAGCCGGTAGATGGTAGTTAAGCGCTGGCGCTTCAACTCTCAATCTCTACCGAAACACGCATAGGTGATATTTCTGTAAAGCTGTGTTGCAAAAACATATAAATCAATGTTTATATCATTAAATGACTTCACGGCTGTCATCCATGATTGAGGCTCTGCGCGCAGCAGGGGAGCCCACTCGTTTGAGGGTGTTGGCCCTGTTGCGCCAGCGCGACCTGTCGGTCGGGGAACTGGTTCAGGTATTGGAGCAGTCCCAGCCTCGCCTGTCTCACCACCTGAAGGCGCTCACGGCTGCAGGTTTGGTTGAGCGTTTGCCTGAAGGTTCATTTGTCTTCTACCGCGCTTCAACCGGGTCGTATGGAAAAGCATTTCTGGATTCCTTGTTTGCGCAACTGGATCGAGACGAGCCGGAACTGGCTCGTGATGCAGCACGTCTGGACGAAGTGAGCGCTGCGCGTGCGGAATCAGCTGAAGCTTACTTCTCAAACATCGCTGAGACGTGGGACCGTTTGCGGTCTCTTCACTATCCCAACGATCTGATCGAGGGGGCTCTAGTCGAACTCGCGGGGAAGGGACCATTTGGGCGCGTCCTGGATTTCGGAACCGGTACCGGACGTATGCTGAGCCTATTTGCACCTTTGGCCGAGGAAGCAGAGGGCATTGACCTAAGTCATCATATGCTCACTGTCGCGCGGGCAAATCTGGAACAGCAAGGCATGCATGGTGCCCGCGTGCGTCAGGGGAACGTGACAGCTGTACCGTTTGACGACAACTCTGCTGATTTGGTGATCATTCATCAGGTTCTTCACTATATGGACGCGCCAAATCGGGCGATCGCGGAGGCTAGCCGTGTGCTGAAGCCCGGCGGCCAGCTCCTGATCGTGGATTTCGCACCGCATGATCTGGAGTTTTTGCGCGCCGAGTATGGCCATCACCGGTTGGGTATGGCGCACGAAGCTATGGCTGTGTGGTCTGCCGATGTGGGCCTCGACCTCTTCGAGCCGCGTTCCTTTGCGCCTCCCGAAGGTGAACAGGATGGTCTCACCGTAAATATCTGGAAGGCGGTCAAGTCCGCCAAACCCAAGGAGCATGTCGCATGAGCTCGCTCGCTACCCCTCGGCAGGCAGGCTCGCCGTCTGTTTCATTCGAGTTTTTTCCGCCGAAATCCGAAGCGATGGCTGATCGCCTGTGGGAAACGGTTGAGCGCCTCGAGCCGATGACTCCGAATTTTGTTTCCGTCACTTATGGCGCCGGGGGATCTACGCGTGAGCGTACTCACGACACTGTTCGCCGGATTGCTCAACAGACCCATTTGCGACCGGCTGGTCACTTGACGTGCGTCAGTGCAACCAAGGATGAAGTGCTGTCCGTTGCGGAAGATTACTGGGAGGCTGGGGTAAGGCATATTGTTGCCCTTCGCGGTGATCCACCGAGCGGCATGGGCGAGAAATTCGAACAGCACCCCGGTGGGTTCAGGGATTCAATCGATTTGATTGAAGGCATTCGTGCCCATCGGCCCGATCTCGGTCGCTGCTTCGAGATTTCTGTGTCCTGTTATCCTGAGCTTCATCCTGAGAGTCAGGGGTGGGACGCCGAAATCGCGTTTCTGAAAGCAAAGCAAGATGCAGGTGCGGATCGAGCAATCACGCAATTCTTCTTCGAGCCGGAAATCTATCTGAATTTTCTGGAAAAGGCTCGTGCAGGTGGTGTTACCATGCCCATTGTGCCGGGCATCATGCTGCAACCGAATTTCAAGGGCTTGAAGCGTATATCTCAACTGTGTGGCGCATCACTGCCGACCTGGCTGCATGAGCTCTATGAGGGCCTTGAGGATGATCAGGAAACGCGGGAACTAGTAACAGCTAACGTTGCGGCGGACCTTTGTCGGAAATTGTCCGATGAGGGGGTCTCCGATTTCCATTTTTACACGCTGAACCGGGCTGGGTTGGCTTTGTCCACCTGTCGCCTGCTCGGACTGAAACCCAAACCAGTTGAGGCCGCTTGAGCCATGAACAGACAAGATCGCATCAGCGCCCTGAAGGCAGCCGCCAAGGAACGAATTCTCATTCTCGATGGATCGTGGGGGGTCATGATTCAGAGGCGCGGCCTGGAGGAGGGAGATTACCGAGGGACTCGGTTCAGCGAGTCTGATTATCCCGGCCAGATGAAAGGAAACAATGATGTTTTGTGCCTGACGCGGCCGGATATCGTGACCGACCTGCATGATGCCTATTATGGAGCAGGTGCCGACATTTCCGAGACCAACACGTTCAGCGCAACGGTCATCGCGCAGGATGACTACAAGCTGGACCCGCAATCTGTCTGGGACATCAATCTGGAAGGGGCGAAGCTCGGCCGGGCTGCGGCCGATGCGTGGACGGCGAAGACGCCGGACAAGCCGAGGTTCCTGGCGGGCTCCATCGGGCCTCTAAACAAGATGTTGTCCATGTCATCGGATGTAAACGATCCAGGCGCTCGGTCTGTGACCTTTGATGAGGTCTATGAAGCCTATCGCCAACAAATCCGTGCGCTGAACGAGGGTGGGGTCGATCTCTACCTGATTGAGACGATTACAGACACTCTGAATTGCAAGGCGGCGATAAAGGCGATCATGGACCTTGAAGAAGAGGGCATGGACCAACTGCCCATCTGGATTTCCGGCACGATTACTGACCGGTCTGGTCGTACACTGTCTGGCCAGACGGTCGAGGCGTTCTGGAACTCGGTACGTCACGCGAAGCCTTTTGCTATCGGATTCAATTGTGCGCTTGGCGCTGACTTGATGAGGCCGCACATTGCGGCTCTGTCACGCGTAGCGGACACGCTTGTCGCTGCCTATCCGAATGCTGGTCTGCCGAATGAAATGGGCCAGTATGATGAGCAACCTGAAGAAACATCCGGTTCTGTAGGTGGTTGGGCGAAGGATGGTCTTGTGAACATTCTGGGTGGTTGTTGTGGTACCACCCCGGAACATATCGCGGCGATCGCCAACGCAGTCGACAGCATAAAGCCACGTGACCCGGCGCCGAGCAAACACACGATGCGCCTGTCGGGGCTGGAGCCATTCGAGGTGGCCTCATGACGGCCAGAGCCGTGGAGGTCGGAGACCTTTTCGTTTTCTATGGACTGCTCAAGCTGGGCGCGGCCGGGCAACCCGCCGATCTGCCGCTGGACAGTGCGGGTGTCTTCGGGGCGCCCTGCCGCTTTCGAGGGCGGATGATCGATCTTGGAGGTTTTCCGGGTGTCATCGAGGGTGATGAGCTTTGCCATGGTATTCGCTGGCGGATCGGCGATACAGCGATCATGTCAGCAATGGATGCCTTCGAGGACGTAACCAACGACCCGGTGACCAGTCTATACTTGCGTAAACGAATTTCCCTGGTGGATGACACCGGGGCTGAGTCAGGCGAAACCGCCTGGATTTATTGGTATAATCGTCCTGCAGACGGGTTTCCCTCTGTGGTCGATGGCAACTGGCCGCTAGACGCCGGGAAAACGAGAAAATGACAATTGCAGCTTCCCAATCTTTTGTGAACATTGGTGAACGTACCAATGTGACAGGTTCTGCGCGTTTCCGGAAAATGATCACCGAAGGTCGTTACGCGGATGCCGTTGAGGTTGCGCGACAGCAGGTCGAGAGCGGCGCGCAGGTGATCGACGTAAACATGGATGAAGGCATGCTGGATGGCGCCGAGGCCATGCGCACCTTTCTGAACCTGATCGCCGCCGAGCCGGACATTGCCCGTGTCCCGGTCATGATCGACTCTTCCAAATGGGAGGTGATCGAGGCTGGCCTGAAATGCGTTCAGGGCAAGGCGATCGTCAACTCCATTTCCATGAAGGAAGGCGAAGAGACGTTCCGGAAGCAGGCGCGAGCCTGCCTCGCTTACGGCGCGGCCGTCGTGGTTATGGCGTTTGATGAAGTGGGTCAGGCCGACACCAAAGACCGCAAGGTCGAGATCTGCCAACGTGCTTTCAGAATTCTCACTGAAGAAGTCGGGTTCCCCGCTGAAGACATCATCTTTGACCCGAATGTCTTTGCCGTCGCAACGGGCATAGAAGAACATAACAATTACGCGGTCGACTTCATTGAGGCGACGCGCGAAATTCGCAAAACATGCCCGGGATGTCATATATCCGGTGGGCTCTCGAATGTCTCATTCAGCTTCCGAGGCAATGAGCCCGTTCGGCGCGCCATGCATTCTGTCTTCCTCTATCATGCCATTCCGGCAGGCATGGATATGGGCATCGTCAATGCCGGCCAACTCGATATCTATGATGATATCGAGGCTGATCTGCGCGAGCGCGTCGAAGACGTGATTCTGAACCGTCGCGAGGATGCCACTGAACGGCTGATCGAGATAGCTGAAGGCTTCAAGGGCCAGAAAGGAAAGACGGCCGAGAAGGATCTGTCCTGGCGCGAGGCGCCTGTCGCGAAGCGGCTCGAATACGCGCTCGTGCACGGCATTACCGAATACATTGATGCGGATACCGAGGAAGCGCGCCAATCGGTCGAGCGTCCGCTGCATGTCATCGAAGGCCCCCTGATGGACGGGATGAATGTCGTTGGCGACCTGTTCGGCTCCGGCAAGATGTTCCTGCCGCAAGTGGTGAAGTCCGCGCGCGTCATGAAACAGGCTGTCGCTTGGCTCGAACCTTACATGGAGGAGGAGAAGCAGCGCCTCGGCACTGTGGATGTTTCGAATGGTAAGGTTCTGATGGCGACTGTGAAGGGAGATGTTCACGACATCGGCAAGAATATTGTGGGCGTGGTTCTGGCCTGCAACGGTTATGAGATCCTGGATCTTGGTGTCATGGTGGCCGCAGAAACCATTCTGGATACGGCCGAAAAAGAGGGTGTCGATATCATCGGGCTTTCAGGCCTGATTACACCAAGTCTTGATGAGATGGTCTATGTTGCTTCCGAAATGGAACGGCGTGGTATGAAACAGCCACTCCTGATTGGTGGTGCTACGACCAGTCCCGCTCATACGGCGGTCAAGATTGATCCGGTCATCCGAACAGCCCCTGTTGTGCATGTGTCCGATGCGAGCCGTGCCGTCGGCGTCGTCAGCACGCTATTGAGCGAAGACGACAAACCGGCCTTTGTAACGCAGACCAAAGCACGCTATGAGCGGATGCGCGAAGCGCGCGCGGGCGGTCCGCCGAAACCGCGACTGCCGATAGGTCAGGCGCGCGAGGCTAGGCTCAAACTAGATTGGAAAACTTACACGCCGCCACAGCCAACGTTTGAGGGCGTGCGGACTTTTGAAGATTTCGATCTCGCGACGTTGGCGCGCTATATCGATTGGACTCCCTATTTTTCGGCATGGGACCTGGCGGGTCAGTATCCCCAGATATTGGAAGACAAGATTGTCGGCGAGGCTGCGACCGGCCTTTGGAATGACACTCAAGCCATGATGCAACAACTCGTCGGGGAAGCGTGGTTGAAGCCGAAAGCTGTGGTGGGCTTCTGGAGGGCAAATTCTGATGGCGATGATATTTGCCTCGATTCAGGGGATGTCTTTCATACGCTTCGCCAGCAAATGGTGAAGGATAATTCCCGCGCCAACTTCGCATTGTCCGACTTTGTTGCACCGGAAGGCGATGACTGGATCGGTGGATTCTGCGTTACTTCAGGTCCGCATGCGGAGGAAATTGCGCAAGACTTCATTAAGAGAGGCGACGATTATTCCTCCATTATGGTCAAGGCGCTGGCTGACCGGTTTGCAGAGGCGATGGCGGAATACATGCATGAGCGTGTTCGCAAGGAGTTGTGGGCTTATGCTCCCGATGAAGACCTGTCCAATCCTGAACTGATCAAGGAGAAGTATCGCGGCATCAGGCCGGCTCCCGGCTATCCGAGCCAGCCGGAACACACCGAGAAGGAAACCCTGTTCCGCCTGCTCGAACCTGAGGCGCGCATTGGCGTTTCGCTGACCAGCAGCTTCGCCATGACGCCTGCAGCCAGTGTTTCGGGACTCTACTTCGCGCATCCCGACAGCGTATATTTTGCGGTTGGACGTATCGAAAAAGACCAGGTCGAGGATTACGCGCGGCGCAAGGGGTGGGAGACGCGCAAGGCGGAGCGTTGGCTTGCGCCGATTCTCAATTATGATCCGTTTGCTGTCGACTAATCGGTGAGGTAGGGGGTGGCTTCGACCAGTTCGAAGCCGGGCGTTTCCTGCGCGAAGTGGCGCAGCCAATAGTTGTGTCCTGATCCGTATACGATGAGGATCCGGTCTCCTGGTTCTGCAATTTCGGTGATGTTCGCGAAGATTTCGGCATTGCGAGCATACCAGCCATAGTTCAGAACGGCACCCGCAGCATCTTCGATATCCGACATGTCGAGCAGGCCATAGTAAAAGTCTGAATGCATGGTGCGGATCACAGCCGGGTCATTCTGTCGGACCAGCAATTCTGCGATGGGGGTTGAGGCCTGGTCTTGCATGAGGACTTCGGCTTGGGTCTTGATTGTGTCGATCAGACTGGTGATCTTGTCTTCCCGGCCCGTGCGTGCAGCAAAGGCTTCCACCCGATCGAAGGGAAAGTAGGCGATTTCACCATCCTGAGTGTCGACTGCGTAGACCCGGTCAATTCCGGTCTCGTGCGCGATGCGGTAGCCGATCTGGACCCTCTCGTTGCGCTTTCGGGTCAAATCCTCGGGGACGAAGTCCACAAAGTTCGGGTCGAGCGCATCATCGGTCTGGCGGATGCGCTCCAGGGCGATGGCGGTGGGGCGAAACGCGGTCAGCCGCTCGGCCAGGTCTTGCAGTTCCGCCTGGCGGTGCGGCGCCAACACATCATCTGCATCCGTGTTCACCAGATCCAGGCCCGGATTTTCGAAATGATAGGTGCCGAGCACCATGACCTGGACAGGTTCGACCCGATCTTCGGTGGGCGGCGTTTCGGCTTGTGACAGGGGCACGGCGCAGGCGGCCAGGACAGACAGGGCCAAGAGGGCTGATTTCATGCTCGATTTCTCCTTTTGCATAGGAAGATGCATCGACTTGGTCGATTGGATGCACGCACATGAAGTTTTTGTGTATTGAGCGGGGGAAAAACAGATCGGCTGGCATACCCGAAGGGACTCGTATAGGACCGGTGTCAACCTTGTCATAGGAGGGCGGAATGACTGAAAATCGGCTAATTGGTGAGAACGCAAAGATTGTCGCAACACTCGGTCCGGGCAGTCGCTCGCCGAAGGAAGTTCTGGCGTTGGCCTATGCAGGCGTTGACGTCTTCCGCTTGAACTTCAGCCATGGCGAGTACAGTGCACACAAAGATGCCCTGGATGCTGTGCGCGCCGCTGAAAAAGAAACGGGTCGTCCCCTCGCTACGCTGGGAGACCTGCAGGGGCCCAAAGTACGCGTCGGATCGCTGCCGGGTGGAGAGCTGCGACTGCGGTATCAGAAGGAATATGCGGTCGTTGCCGCTGAGACGACCGAGGCGGATGATACCATTCCAGTACCGCACGCCGAGATTGTCGAAATCCTCGAAGAAGGCGACGTTATCCTGGTGGATGACGGCAAGCTGATGTTCACCGTAACTCAGGCAGGCAGCAAGCCGATGGTGCGAGCTGACGTGCCTGGCAAGTTGACCGACAAGAAGGGCTTCACGGTTCGCGGCAAGGCCCTGCCGGTGCGAGCATTGACCGACAAAGACCGCGCCGACCTTGATTTCGCGCTCGAGATTGGCGTTGATCTCGTCGCATTGTCCTTTGTGCAGACAGTTGAAGACATCGAAGAAGTGAAGGCCATCATTGCTGGTCGGGCACCGCTTGTCGCCAAACTCGAAAAGCCTGCCGCCATTTCAAACCTGGAGCCTATTGTTGCCGCGGCCGACGCTGTGATGGTCGCGCGAGGGGATCTCGGTGTTGAGTATGCGCCTGAAGACGTGCCGGTCATCCAGCGCCGGATCGTACGTTGTGCTCGCGGACTGGGCCGGCCGGTAATCGTGGCGACGCAGATGTTGGAATCCATGATTGAGAATGCCGCCCCGACCCGCGCCGAAGCTTCCGATGTGGCCACGGCCATCTATCAAGGCGCAGACGCAGTCATGCTGTCAGGTGAGACCGCAGTCGGACGCCATCCCGCCACCACGGTGGCCATCATGTCCCGGATCATCCGTGCTACAGAGGGCGCTGAGGATTATCGGCGGTCGCTGGAACAGTTTTCGGGTGACATACCTGCGCAAAGCGCAATCGATGTTGTTGCAGAGACGGCCCAGGGTATGGCCGAGGCGGAAGGTGCGACAGCGCTGGCCCTACGTACTGGCGCTTTTGATCGGCTCGCCCGTTTTGCCAGAGTCCGAGGAACGGCACCGATTCTTTACGGGTCATTGGACGATCAGCGCTTGCGCACGGCCTGTCTGCTCTGGGGCGTGCATCCGCAAAGGCTGAATGCCGGGGCTGACTACTGGTATCGCGACCTGATGGATGCAGCGGGACTTGAGGGTCGCGTGGCCTATGCCCGATGGGCCGGCGATGCAGAAAGGTTCGCGTGGGAAGTTGGTGTCGGAAAAGGCCAGAACGGTGAGAAAATTACCGGCGTATGATCAATTGGCTTTGCTTGAACTCGTATGAATAGAGTTCGCCAAGATAGGTCATACCCAAGAGCGATTGTTCGAGCCCGTCCTTGAGGATCATGGCATCGACACGTTCGATTTCGACTTGGCCTATGCGAATATTATCCAGCGTGACGGCAGCGCCATATGTGATGCCGCCAGCCGTGCGAATTTCCCATTTGTAGTCCAGCGTTTCCGGTTTCAAACCAATCCGCTGAGCATCACGAAAGGTCAAGGCGACGGTGCTGGCTCCGGTATCGACCATGAACTTGACCGCTGTTCCATGCACTTCGGCGCGGGTCCAGTAATGGCCATCTGACTCGCGATCGATAATGGCGGCATCCGCAAAGTTTACCGATGTGCGCTTCTCGGACGGGGCCGGTGCCGGATCCGGTTGCATTGTGGCAATCTCTGCCTGATGCTGCTCCAGCCTAGGGACGAGAAAGAAAGCGACAGTTGCGGAAATCAGCACAGCTGCGCCAAATCCGGATACGAGGGTCTTTCCTATGGACATCGAGAAATCCTAGCGTTTGCCGAGCGCTTCAAGCCGGGTGATCCGCTCAGGCAATTCGGCCATTATCTTCTCGCGTCCGTCTGGTCCCAATCTTACCCAACTTCCGATTTCCTTAAGTGACCGTGCACAACCGAGACAGAGTCCTGTAGAGGCGTCTACAGCGCACACTTTGATGCAAGGGGATTTTATGGGTTGAGTGGTCATGTATTTAGGTTAGTCAGCTCACGAGAGGACACAAGTATCTCATAAACGAGGTAACAAAACCTTGTCGCAGTTAACATGTGTTGTCTGCTATAAGATGAAATCGATTTCAAATGCATTGGGAGCAACCTGCTTTGAGTGAGCCGGCACAACAAACTTCACCATTGGCGGATGCCAGGTCTCTAATTAAGGCGTCGGTGGATGTGGATCCGGCCCCTGGCCAGAAAGTGCGTGCGGCATTGCTCGAAATGGGCCGTGAGGGAGATTTCGGTCGTCTCGGCAAGGCCGCAGAATGGCTTGCTAATTGGCAGCATCGCTTTCCTCCACGTATCGAAAACCCGGTGTTGGCAGTGTTCGCCAGTTCACACGGCCTTCAGTCAGAGGGTGTCTCGCTCTCAAGTCAGACGGATACGCGCGCACATGTTGATGCACTGCGGGAAGGCAAGGCGCCGCTGTCGGCAATAGCAACACAGGCCGGAGCCGCCATACGCGTGTTCGATCTTGCCATCGACAAGCCAACTCCAAGTATTGCGGAGGAGCCGGCCATGACCGAGCGGGAATGTGCCGCGACCATCGCATACGGGTTTGAGGCCACCGAGGAAAAGCCGGATCTGCTCGCGCTTGCCGTCTCCGGAGCAGGGGTCGGCACCGCCGCCGCGGCTGTCGCGTGCGCATTGTATGGCGGAGCGCCGGATTACTGGGTCAGGCCGGACAATCAATCCACGGCCAATTTGGTAGAGCGGCGAGTGGACGTCGTATCGCGCGCGCTGGCTTTGCATCGGGGGCATCTGGCTGATCCGTTACAAGCTCTCAGATATCTTGGCGGTCGGGAATTGGCGGCCTGTGTCGGCGCAATCATTGCGGCGCGGCATCAGGGAATCCCGGTGGTTCTGGATGGATTTGCAACCACTATCGCCGCCGCGGTTGTGCATTCAATCGAACCAAAGGCCATCAGTCACTGCATAGCATCGCACGTGACACGGCGACCAGCTCATGAGGCGGCAGTCGAGCGGTTGGGCCTGCAACCCCTCCTTCAACTCGAGTTTCAAACCGGGGGCGGACTGGGTTCCGCTACGGCAATTGGGTTGCTCAAGACAGCGTGTGCCCCTTTCATTGCTGAGCCTTCAGCGGCAAATGCGACCTGACGCGACGAGAACCTGACGTTTACGCTCACGTCACCTTGCCTTTAGCCGAAAATGGCTGAATTAGAGGGGATAAGTACGATGCGCATCAAGCGCACAGTGAGGAGCCGTCATGAATCTCGATTTTTCGCCGGAAGAGATTGCCTTCCGCAATGAGGTCCGCGAATTCATTCGCGAAAACTATCCGAAAGAACTTGAGGGTATCGGGTCGCGTGAGGATCTTACGCGCGAAGAATTCCTCGCCTGGCACAAAGTGCTCGGTAAAAAGGGGTGGTCAACACCTGCATGGCCTGAAAAATACGGCGGCACCGGCTGGACCTCTACCCAGCGCTATATCTGGTCGGAAGAGAATGCTCGCGTTGATGCGCTGATGCCTCTGCCATTCGGTGTGTCGATGGTTGCGCCAGTTATCTACACATTCGGCAATGAAGAGCAGAAGGCTCGTCACCTGCCAGGCATTCGGTCCGGCGAAGTGTGGTGGTGCCAAGGCTATTCCGAGCCAGGCGCAGGTTCTGACCTTGCAAGCCTCAAGACGACAGCGGTTCGCGACGGCGACCATTATGTTCTGAATGGCCAGAAGACCTGGACCACGCTGGCGCAGCACGCGGATTGGGGATTCTTCCTCTGCCGTACGGACCCGACGGCGAAGAAACCTCAAGAAGGCATCAGCTTCATCCTTGTCGACATGAACACGCCGGGCATCGAAGTGAAGCCGATCAAGTTGATCGATGGTACGCACGAAGTGAACGAGACGTGGCTGACGGATGTCCGCGTTCCGGTTGAAAACCTCGTCGGCACGGAAAATGAAGGCTGGACCTACGCGAAATTCCTGCTTGCTCATGAGCGCTCCGGTATCGCTGGCGTTGCGCGCTCCAAGCGGGGCGTTGAACGCTTGCGCAGTATCGCGTCAGAAGAGCTGGTTGATGGTCAGCCATTGCTTCAATCGCAAGATTTTGCGCGCAAGATCAGCCAACTCGAAATCGACCTGACCGCTTTGGAATTCACTGAACTTCGCACGCTGGCTTCCGAGGCAGCAGGCAAAGGCCCCGGGCCCGAAAGTTCGATCCTGAAAGTGAAGGGAACCGAGATCCAGCAGCGCTTGACCGAGCTTACGCTCGAGGCCGTTGGAAACTATGGTGCTCCGTATGGCTATGGCATGGAAAATACGGGGAATGACGGATTTGGCGTCGGTCCCGACCATGCGAACTTTGCGGCTGAAACGTATTTCAACATGCGCAAGACATCGATCTACGGTGGATCCAACGAGATCCAGCGCAACATTATTTCAAAGATGATCCTCGGCCTTTAGGGCGCACGAGGCAGGGAGGATAGAAGATGGACTTCAATTTCACCGAAGAGCAGAACATGATCCGCGACAGCCTCTCGAGGCTGATCCGCGAGCAGTATGATTTCGACACGCGCCGCAAGGTGGTCGAGTCCGAAGCGGGCTGGCGTCCTGAAATGTGGGCACAGTTTGCTGAGCTTGGTCTCTTGATGGCACCGTTCAGCGAAGAAGATGGCGGCCTTGGTGGCGGCCCGATTGATGCGATGGTCGTCATGGAAGAGTTCGGCAAGGGCCTCGTGGTCGAGCCTTACGTGCCGAGCGTTGTTTGCGGTGGTGGTTTCCTCAAGCGCGGCACGGATGCGCAAAAGGAAGAATACCTTAGCGGCATCATGTCGGGCGAGAACATCTTTGCATTCGCCTACGCAGAACCGCGCGGTCGCTATAATTTGGCCGATCTTGAGACGACCGCCAAGAAAGACGGCGCCGGCTTTGTCCTGAATGGGCACAAGGCCGTGGTCATTGGGGCGCCTTGGGCAACCCACTTCGTTGTGACAGCGCGCACGTCAGGTGATCGCCGTGACAGCAATGGCGTTTCAGTCTTCGTCGTTGCCAAGGATGCGCAGGGCGTAAGTACCCGCGATTATCCGACGGTCGATGGTCGCCGCGCGTCGGAAGTCTACTTCGAGAACGTCGCGGTTGGCGCAGAAGCGGTGATTGGCGAAGTCGACAATGGTCTGCCGTTGATCGAAACCGTTACCGACGAGGCCATCGCCGCGATCTGTGCCGAAGCCTGCGGCGCCATGAAGGTGGCGCACGCCATGACGGTCGAATATTCACGCCAGCGTAAGCAGTTTGGCGTTCCGATTGGCAAGTTCCAGGTGCTGCAGCACCGCATGGTCGATATGTTCATGGAGCATGAGCAGTCGATTTCCATGACCTACATGGCCACGCTCAAGCTTGATGAAGACGAAGTCACGCGCAAGAAGGCGGCATCCGCTGCCAAGGTGCGCATCGGTCAAGCCGGTCGCTTCATTGGTCAGGAAGCCGTGCAGATCCATGGCGGCATGGGCATGACAGACGAACTGGCTGTCGGACACTATTTCAAACGCCTGACGATGATCGATTCCGAGTTCGGCAATATCGATCACCATCTGAAGCGGTACACCGGACTGACAGAGATGGAACTTCCGGCAGCGGCGGAATAGACATCAGAGTCCAGTAACTGTGCAGGCTGAATATTGGGCCTACGGGCTTTTTAATAATTAATATTCTGCCGAATTAGTCTGACGAGACGGCCCGGGACGCGAAGACAGCGTCCCGGGCCTCTTCTTATGTCTTGATTAATTGAGAAATTATTGCCGACAATCCGCCTCTCGGTCTTGCGGGCCGCTGAAACCTTCCAATAATTCGCTCGAATTTGCCTAACTTTGATTACTTGACTGACACCGTATTCCCCTATGAAGCCCTCACTCTTTGTAAGAAAAGTGGTATGGGTCTTGCTTTGGGACCTTTGGTAAACATGGCGGTTCGAGCAACCGGAATACATAATCCAGGGAAGAGGTGGAAATGTTGTATACTAAGCGGGTTAGCCTTGCAGGAGTCGCGACAGGCGCTCTGATTGCGGCGATGTCTGGGACGGCGTATGCGCAGTCGAGCGACTATTACAGTCGGGACAAGTATGAGGCGGTTACAGACCGCCGTCAGCCCGAATATGATCCGGAGCCCATCCGGCTCGGAGCATTTACGGTAAATTCCAGTCTGTTCGCTGGCCTTGGTTATACCGACAATGCGTTGGGAACGAGCGACAACGAAGAATCTGATGTCATCGCCCGCATCGGTGCTGATATTGCGGCTCGTACAAACTGGAGCGTGCACGAAGTGGCCGCTTCCGTGTCTGTCAGCCGTGACGAGTACCAGGATTTCAGTGACCAGTCAGCCAATGACGTCAATACGCGGCTGCGGGGCCGTCTGGACGTCACGCGCGACGTCGCACTTGGCGGCGCGGTCTTCTACCAGCAATCTACGGATCAGCGGTCCGACCCATCGAACACATCCGGACTGGGCGAGCCGATCGAGTATACCCGCGCAGGCGTCGAGCTGAGTGCCAATTATACAAATGACCGTATTCGCTGGACGAACTCTGTGACATTTGCGGAAGTCGACTATGACGACACGGTCTCCCTTGACGGCACGCCGATCGATCAGGACTTCCGTGACCGGTCTGACACGCTCTTCAATTCGCGCCTCAGCTATGCGATTTCGCCGAACGTGGCTGTTTTTGGCCAAGGCATGATCCAACAGCGTGAGTACGATAATCTGATCGTCGTCGATGGTGCGGAACGGTCCAGGGATTCAGATTCCTACACTGTTTACGGTGGTGTGGACTTCGAACTGAACACGTTGATCCGCGGTGACGTGGCCATTGGCTACCTGAGCGAAGAAAAGGATGACACTTTCTACGAAGACACTGACGGTCTGGCCGTCGATGCGAATGTAGAATGGTTCCCGACCCGTCTCACCACTGTGAGCTTCAATGGTGCACGCCGAACAGTCGATAGCGGCATTCGGACCAGCGCGAGCTCCATTCAAACCACGCTAGGCGCCCGTGTTGATCACGAACTGTACCGCAATATCATCCTGTCAGGATATGGCGAGCTCACCAGCTATGAATACGATGAGACCGACAGGGATGACGACATCACCGAATTCGGTGTGATCGGTACGTACAAAATGAACAAGCGGGTGCACCTGAACGCCTTCGCACGTCGCGTTGATCGTGACCGGAGTGGTACGGCGTTTGCGGCCGATGAGAGCTTCTCTGCGAACCTTCTCGGTATTTCGGTTCGTATCCACCCTTAATTTCCATACCAGGCGACCGACCATCCGGCCGGTCGCCTGAAAGCTTCCAACCCCAACGCGCGGTATATTATCTTGACCAAGACATTCAGTTTTGAACTTCCGTCCCAGGTTCCCGCAGAAGCGGAGACCGAAGGCAACAACATGCCGACAGATCTGAAGTCGCTGTTGGGGGCTGTGTACCGGCGCTTCTGGCTGATTGCGCTGAGCTTCCTCTCGGTCTTCACGCTGGTCGCGTACATGACGTTCAACCAGACACCGCTCTACCAATCGAGTTCTGTGGTCCAGCTGGATACTGAGCAGCAAAACGTGATCGACCTGGGCAGTGTTCTCAGTGGTTTGGCGGTCAGCACGGCGGTGATCGACACCGAAGTCATGATCATGAAGTCAAAGTCACTTCTGACGAAGGTTGCCGTCAAACAGAAGCTCATCGAGGATCCTGAGTTCAACTGGACACTGCGCGAGCGAAAGACCAGCGCACTGGGCAAGCTGAAGAACCAGGTCAAATCACTGGTCGGCATGGATACGCGCGTGGTCGACCCGTTTGAAGGCATGAGTGTCGATGAGCGCGAGAGCGCCATTCTGGATAGCGTGGTCGGCACGTTGATGGGGCGTGTTGGTGTTTCGCGTATCGGCACCACCTATCTTATCAACGTTGAGGTCACGAGCACCTCGCCAGAAACATCTGCCCGCCTCGCCAATGCCATCGCGGATCAGTATCGGGTTCAACAGCTTGAAACGAAGCTGGACGCCACACGGCGCGCTACCGAATGGTTGTCTGATCGTGTGTTTGCCCTTCGTGAGGAAGTTGAGGAAAAGGAAAACCGCGTTGCCAAATTCATTGCCGACAACGACATGGAAACGGCGATGGGTAACACGCTCACCGAGCAGAACATTGCCTATCTGACCACGCAGAAAACACAGGCTGAAGTCGAGCTGAACCGTGTCCGGTCACGCTTTGACAGTATGCGCCGGCAGATCAATAGCGGCGCTGGCGTGGATGGGATTTCCGAAGTTCTGGAATCTCCTCTTATCACGAGCTTGAAACAACAGCTCTCTACTGTCCGCGGCCGGGTGGGTGACCTCGAAACCCGTCTCGGGCCGCAGCACCCTGAACTGATTGGTGCGCGCGCTGAACAGGCGGATATCGAGCGTCAGATCCAGAACGAAATGACCCGGATCGCCACTAATCTCGAAAACGAAGTTCGTGTTCGTCAGGACCAGGTTAGCCGGCTCCAGTCACAAATCAGCAACTCGAACTCCAAGCTCCGCGGCAACAGCCTCGCAATGGTGCGCCTGCGCGAGCTTGAGCGCGATGCTGAAACCAGCCGCGTATTGTATGAAGAGTTCATTGCGCGATCCAAGGAGACCCGGGAGCAGGATGGTCTTGTCCAGCCGGATGCCGTGATCCTGTCCAATGCATCGGTGCCAAAGTTTCCAAGTTCACCTCGTACCACACTGAACCTCTTGATTGGTGCGATACTTGGCTGTTTGCTCGGTGGCGCTCTCGCCATCATGGCCGAAATGTTCGATATGAAGATTTCGTCTTCGGAAGACATTGAAAAGAAGCTTGCTCAGAATGCCCTCGGCACGGTGCCACTGATCCGCACCGGCAATGCCCTTGGCTTCGCTCAAACCAATCCTGCCGATTATCTCATAGAAAACCCGTTATCAGCGTTTGCCGAAAGTATTCGCTATCTGCGAGCAGCAATCGCTTTCTCGGACTTGGACAGCGAAACGAAGACCGTAGCGATCACTTCGTCCCTGCCGGATGAAGGCAAGACAAGCCTGACGCTCGCGCTCGGTCGTATGTCGGCCATGTCGGGTGCACGGACACTGGTCATTGATGGCGATTTCCGCCGCCGCCAGTTGACTGACGCAGCTGGCTTGAAGCCTGAGATCGGTTTCATTGAGTATCTCTTCGGCGCAGGACAGCTTTCTGATGCGATCTCCAAGGACCCCAAGAGCATGCTGGATATTCTGCCGCTGTCTCTGACGGGCCATACGCCACATGACGTGTTCGGGACGCGCGCCTTTGACGATCTTCTGGTTCGCTTGCGCTCCATGTACGATCTCATCCTGATCGATACGGGGCCACTGCTGCTGATGGCTGAGGCGCGGGTTGTTGCAGGCAAGACGGACAAGGCCATTCTGGTTGTGCGCTGGCGTCACACGAACCGCTCAGCAGCGCGTCAGTCGTTGGCACTCTTGCGATCCTTCAAGGCCGACCTGCTGGGTGTTACGCTAAACATGGTGAACCTCAACCGCCGCCGCCACTACAGCGACCCGGGTGCAGGATATGATGCCTATCGTAAGTACTATCAAATGGAGACGAAGCCTTCTCTGTTCAGCTTCATGCGCCGGGATCCGAACAAGCCCAAGAAGGGCGAAATTCGCCCTACAGCGATCCAGACCCCGCCGAGCCTCGCGGAGCACAGCACAGAGTCTCCTGAAAAAGTTGACGCAAACTAAGGTGTGAGACGGAGCGATCATGCGATGATCGCTTCGCTTAGCCTGAATTGGATCGAGCGATGACGACAATTGCATTCTTCGGACACGATGCGGCAGATGCCGCTGTGCGCCGACGTGTGAAGTCGTTCGTCGGCGATGGAATGGATGTTGTTGGCTTCATGATGCGCCGCCGTGATGTTTCTCCGGAATGGAAAAATGTCGATCTTGGCAAGACGCGTGATGGCGCCTTCCTCCAGCGGATCAAGCAGGTGTTTGCTGGCGCGCGGAAGGCGGCTGAGCAACGTGAGTTATTAGCTGCAGCTGACGTCATATATGCGCGAAATCTCGACATGCTGGCGTGTGCGTTCCTGGCAAAGCGCCATACAAGACTGAAGACGCCCGTCATCTACGAGAGCCTCGATGTGCATCGCTTGCTGACGCGCTCCGATTTTGTGGGTCGGATATTTCGTGGCCTCGAACGCGCTCTGCTGAAGCGGACACGGGCGCTTGTTGTGAGTTCTCCCGGCTTCTTGCGGAACCATTTCGAACTTCACTACGGGGGCGACTTCACGGCCTATGTCGTAGAGAACCGTTTAAGTGCTGACAGTAACTTTGGCCCACGGCCGGATACTGCGCTCCCGGTGGAGATTCTGGAAGACCGAAAACTTGTACTCGGCTGGGTCGGCATGTTGCGGTGCCAGCGTTCGCTGGACCTGCTATGCGCTCTGGCTGACGCGTATCCCGATACATTGGAAATTCGGCTACATGGAATCCCGGCACGCACCGAAATTCCTGTGTTCGAACCCGAGATTGAGCGTCGACCAAACATGACCTTCTTTGGAAAGTTCCGGTCACCAGAGGATCTATCCAGCATTTATGCCTCGCTGGATGTGGTCTGGGCAGGGGACTTCATGGAGGCTGGGTACAATTCGGTCTGGCTGTTGCCGAACCGGATCTATGAGGGAGGCTATTACGCGACGCCCTCGATCGCGCCGGCCGGTACAGAGACAGCAGCCTGGATCGCACGGAATGACTGCGGGTTCGTGATTGAGGAGCCCCTTGAGCGCTCGCTGTCGAAACTGGTGGGACATTTGTTGACAGATCGCCGGGAGATTGCCGCTTACGCCATGCGTCTTGCAAGCTTGCCAGAAGACCTGTTCGTGCAGCCGGCTGGATTTATGCGCGACATGATCTCGACCAGTCTTGGCCAGGAGGCTGTCGCATGAACATTGTAAGTCGTATTCCGACTGACCGCGATTCATCTCTTGTCATGGCCAAAGTCTATGAGGAGCCGCGGAAAATCCCATACTGGGAGCAGGCGCTTATCTCGGTTTGGTTCCTGAATTCATTCGTGCCACTGCCGCTTGAAACTCCACTACGCTATCTGATGGTTTTGTGGTTTCTGTGGCTTCTCGCCTTGCATAAGGAGCAGGTCATTCCGATCGTGCTCAAGGCGTGGCCTCTTTTCCTCCTGCCGATATTCGGTTTCATTTCGATTCTGTGGTCACCCTATATGGGGGCAGCCATCCGGAGCGGCGCACTTTACCTTCTAACCCCTCTGGTCGCTGTCATTATCATTACGCGATTTGATATCACCACTATCCTGCGATGCATGTTCTTCGCAGGTGTGATGGCGATCATTGTGTGTATTCCATTCTATGATTCAATGCCCTCCGGCGGGCCGTATCCGCAAAAGAACTATTTCGCCCAGCAAATGTTGTTCGTGGCATTGCTCAGCTTCATGACATTGTTGAATGAAAAGTCATGGCCTTGGACACGGCTATTGGCCGCGCTCATTTTCCCAGTTGCTTTGATCTTTATGCTACGGGCGCCGTCGGCAACGGCACTCGTGTTTGCCGGTGTCGGGATCATCGGCCTGTTTCTAGTCAAGTTCGCGTGGCAATCCATTAGCAAGGTGCGCCACTTGCGATCCATCATATTCATTGCTGGCGTCAGCGTTGTTTTGATAGGCGCCATGATTGTGCTGAACCAGACTCACCAGGACTATGTGGCGGACTTCCTAGGCGCGCTAGGTAAGGATACGACTTTCACTGGGCGAACTCATATCTGGTCTGCTGGGCGCTTGGCAGCGGAAGAGCACCCAATTATCGGTTTGGGGCTTGAGGGATTTTGGAACCCGTCAAATGGCGCGGCACAATCGATCAATGAAATGGATTTCAAGCCATACGGGACAAAGCTGACCTTCCACAATGCGTATCTCGAAGTGCGCGTGCATCTCGGATACATCGGTCTCGGACTTTACCTGTTGATGTGGGCGTGGTGCGGTTATCGTCTGCTAATGCAGTTCTTCCGGGATTCGTCTTTGGAGATGTCTGCGCTGCTCGTCTTCGGCGCGATCGTATTCATTTCGACGTTTACGGAGTCTTTGGCGTGGGCGAGTTTCAACACCCCCCTTAACTTGCTGTATCTTGGCGCCTTGGCGACACTATCGCCGGTGCGTCGCACATACGTAGGGAAGGCGCCCGTGTACCTGAGTTCCAGTCCGGGCTACGCCAAGGCGTAGCGACCAGGTAACCACTTTTTGGGGGCTGTATTACAACAGGGCGCCGATGGCGAAAATGATGCCTGCCCACAGCGAAGCGCTAAGACCAACGATCAACGTGATGCGCAGCCAGACGGGCCATTTGCCGAAATTCTCGATATCGGTCTGGACGTCGCTCTGATAGTGGCGAATTGTGGTGGGCTCTGCAGCCAGATGCATCATGGATGTATTCCTTGCCAGAGACGAATTCGCATTGCGCATACTTCTTTTTTGGCGACCAACTATTAAAGGTGACTTAAACCGACACGTGATTTCACCCATAATCATTGACTCAGTCTCGACGTCGAATCCGGCATCAATGTGGTTGGTTTGGGACGGTATCCCGCCGTTACTGGGGATTTGAGCAGGCTGACGAAACACCAACAGGCTGCAATGGGCGACCGGTATATTAACCATCTGCGCAGATAGCTGAATTCTCTAGGAATTTTCTCTCGTTTGTTGAGCATTGCAGGACAGTAATCTTACCGCTCGCCGGTACTGCAATTGGCAAAATCTGCCCTTTCAGGCACCATCCTTGCAAGGTTAAAAGCCGAATCCAGCTTTTGAGTGCGTTCAGCTTCCATGGGAACAGCAGCCATTTCTTCCGACGAAATTCCCTCGAGCCCATCGCAAGGCCTGATGAGGTCTGCTGGCAAAGCCGCCATCTGGGTAGCTTTCAGTAAGTGGTTGGGCTTGCTGAGCGGTCTGGTGTCGCTTGTTGTGGTCGCTCGGTTGCTCACGCCAGAGGATTTTGGCGTCTACGGGTTTCTTTTGATTGTACTTGTCATCCCGGAAGTCTTTTCGAGCGACAGTCTCAACGAGGTTCTCATTCAGAGGACCGATTTGAAAACAGAACATTCCAACTCAGTCTTTCTGTCCTCGCTGTGCTTCGCAGCCCTGTTTTTTGGACTGATCCAACTCAGTGCTCCCTACATTGCGGTGCTCTTTGATGTGCCGCCCTTGGTCGACTACCTGCGGGTCATGTCGTTGGTTCTGTTCATGGGCGCGCTGAGTGCGGTTCCAGCTGCCTTGCTACAGCGACATATGCAGTTTCGCGAAATCACCATTGTGGATGTCGTGGGTTACATCGTTGGCGCAATTGTCGGCGTAAGTTGCGCGATCCTGTTTCAGAATGCCTGGGCGCTGGTCGCGATGGAAATTTCCCGTCGTTTCGCGAGGATGCTGGCTTTCCTGTATTTTGCCAAATGGTGGCCGTCTTTCCGGACAAATCTGATTGAGTTCAAGTCCTTGCTCCGATTCAAGATGGCATCAATCGGATTGAGGCTGGTAGCAGCAGGGGATTTGGGTCTGCCGCGATTGTTTGTGGGTTTGTTTCTCGGGCCGGCGGCGCTCGGTATGTTCAATCTTGCCATGCGGATACAGAATCAGGCGATGCAGGCGCTCGTGTCGCCGTTTGGTGCAGTTGCATTCCCGGTAGCGTCGAAAACTCAGAACGATCTTCCGACGCTCTACAAGACGATGTCTACCGCGATCTGGCTCGCCGGATTTATTGCGTATCCGGCATTCATCGGTGCCGCCGCTGCCGCTCCGGTCATTGTGCCGGTTGTGTTTGGTGACCAGTGGAATGATGCGATCATCGCGATTCAGATTTCCATGTTGATGGGTATTCGCCTTCCGTCTTCCGCGTTCAATGGCGGGGTACTTCGCGGTGTCGGACGACCGGGCCTTTTGCTGAAGGTCAGTGTTTTCGCGCTGCTGGTTCTCTTGGTGATGCTGCCTTTCGCATCGCGGGTGAGTTTGGAGGCCGTAATGATCGCCTTGGCTTTCCAGAAGTTCCTCGGCTGGTTCCTCAGCAGTTGGGCCGTTTACCGTGCTGTGAAATTCCCTATCACCCGTCAAATTCTTGCGGGGTCGTCGGTTTTAATTGCCGCACTCGTAATGGGCGGCGGGATATGGTGGGCCGCTGGCCACCTTCCTGATGACTGGTCCGACCTCACCAGGGTTGCGGCGATCATCGGGCTCGGAATAGCGCTCTACGTCGCAGGCCTTTTGATTGCGGCCCCCGCAATGGCGAAGCGCGGCATGTCGTCTATGGTAATGCTGCTGAAGGGGGACCGGAAGATGGCGATCGCGAATCTCCGGAAAGTGTCATGAAAATCTATTCGGACACTGAAGATTTTCAAGGGTTTAGATATGGAGGCAAGACCAATGCTTGATGAAAACAAGATTGCGATTGTTATTCCCCTCTACAATGACGCCCCCAATATTGAACGTGCCATTCGTAGTGCCGTCGAACAGAAGGTTCCGGACACTGTTGCGGTTGAGGTGATCGTCGTGGACGATTGTTCTTCAGACGAGGGACCAGAGATCGCCAAGCGAATGGCGCGGACAATTCCGAATCTTACATTTGTCCAGCAGGCTCAGAATTCCGGGCCGTCGGCCGCTCGAAATTGCGCGATACGGCAAACAGATGCGGCCTGGTTCACGCCGCTCGATAGTGATGATTTCATGTTGCCGACGCGCATTGCCGGCCTGCTGGACGAAGCGCGCACGAGAGATCTCGACTGGGTGGCAGACAATCTCCTGATGAGTTCCGAGGACACTCCGGAAGAGGTCGAGCGTGTCTTGTGGCCCGATAAGCCGGAAGGGGCCGTCCGGTTGACGACTGAGTTGTTCGTCAAACAATCCTACGATGTAGACATTGAGCGGTCGGAACTCGGCTTCATCAAGCCCCTGATCAATCGGCGCTGTCTTGGCGACGCCTCGCGACCTTACAGAGACCAGTTGAGGTTCGGCGAAGACTTTGAATTGTATACGCGGTTACTGATGTCAGGTGCCAAGGCGGATCTTGTCGATCCCGAGGGCTATTACCTTGTTCGCCGGAGAGGATCAGCTTCCCATTCCCAGTCGGGCAGGGATCATCAGCGCTTGGTTGAAATCAGTCGGGAAATGCTGAATTATCCGAGCCTGACGCGTACGGACCGGCGCGCGCTTCTGGGTCACTTGAGATACTCGGAAAGAGAGCTGGCCTGGTGGACAATGATCGAGGCTGTTCGCGAAAGAAATCCAGCCAAAGCCATCAGAGCTCTGGTGATTTCACCATTGGCAACGCTTCACGTCATCGGGAATCTTGCAAGACAGGCCGGCGCGCGCGTGAGTTCACGAACTCCGACAGCGTAAAAATTAAGTAACATCTCCGAGAAGTCGTTGTTTTCAAAGGCTTGGTAAATAGAGATTCAACCAAATTCCATGTATGGTGAATAGTGCCTGGAAACTCGCGCATTCGTGCGAACCGGTGGGCACAAGATCAGCGAGACGGTGCATGTCTGCTTGATAGAGCGCTGACGTGACGACGTCTCGCACGGAAGAGGTGGATGCGTGTCCAATCAAAGACCGAACCAGTTGGGTCATGAAGAAACCCTGATCGAGACGGCGCGGAAATCCCGCAGGGCTATTCTCGCAGTCGGGGGCTTCAGTGTTGCCCTTAATGTGTTGATGCTGGCAGGTCCGCTTTACATGCTGCAGGTTTACGACCGGGTGCTGGTCAGTGGTTCCCTGCAAACGCTGATCGCGCTTACAGCTTTAATCGCCGTATTGTTCATTGGATACGCGCTTATTGATGCGATCCGGTCGTCGATGCTGGTTCATGTGGCTGCCCGGATTGAGCGTGAAATGGCCCCTTTGGTTTTCGATGCCATTCATCGTCGATCACTCCAGGATTCAGGTGCCAAGGACGGTCGGGCAATGAAAGACCTGGCGGAACTTCGGCAATTCATGGCTGGCCCGACGGTCAAGGCGGCTTTTGACCTGCCACTGGCGCCACTCTATTTTTTGATCCTCTTCCTCATGCACTGGACGCTCGGTGTACTGGCCCTGATTGGTTCAGCCGTGATTTTTGCGCTGGCTCTATATACTCAAAAGGCAAGCGAAGCCTCGTTGCTCACCTCTGGTGAAGTCAGCAATACGGGCGCTGTCTTCGCCCAGAATGCATGGCGCAGTTCTGAATCGGTTCACGCGCTGGGTATGCAAAAGACTGTCCGTGACAAATGGGTTGATGCCACCACCGAAGCGGATGCCACAGCTATTCGAACATCTGACACAATCAATACCGCCGCCGCCGCCACACGTGCTTTCCGGATGTTTTTGCAATCCGCCTTGCTTGGTGCGGGCGCCGTGCTCGCCATTGCTGGTGTTGCAACGCCAGGTGTGATCATCGCAGGCTCTATCATCGGCGCGCGGGCCATTACTCCAATTGAGCAAATAGTTTCGCAATGGCGTTCGATTGTTCGTGCCAGGGCCGCGCGAAAACGGCTTGCGTCTTTAACGGGCGCTACCGAGCAGAAGGCAGCGCCGATGACCCTTCCGGCCATCACCGGGAAGCTGTTGGTAGAGAATGTATTCGCAGCCTTGCCAGGCCAGCAAAAACCTTTTCTTCAAGCAATCTCGTTCTCGGTTGAGCCGGGCGAGATTGTCGGTGTGATCGGAGCGAGTGGCTCGGGCAAGACGACCTTGGCCAGGGTGTTGACCGGAGTCTG
Organism: Hyphomonas sp. UBA3195; assembly: GCF_002366485.1. Classification (NCBI taxonomy): domain Bacteria; kingdom Pseudomonadati; phylum Pseudomonadota; class Alphaproteobacteria; order Hyphomonadales; family Hyphomonadaceae; genus Hyphomonas; species Hyphomonas sp. UBA3195. The sequence goes on along the minus strand of NZ_DEXB01000049.1, from coordinate 14,305 downwards.
GCCCTATGCGCTTGGGGCAGTGCGACTTGATGGCGCCGAGATCAAGGAGTACCAGCCGGACCAGTTGGGACAACAGCTTGGCTACTTGCCGCAGGCGGTCGAACTTTTACCCGGTACCATCAGTGAGAATATTGCCCGCCTTCGTCCAAACGCCGACCCAGAAAAAATCGTGGCTGCGGCCAAACGTGCGAACGCCCACGACATGATCCAGTCTTTTGCAGATGGCTACAACACTGAGTTGGGTATTGGTGGCGAACGTCTTTCGGCCGGTCAACGCCAACGTATTGGGTTGGCGCGCGCCTTGTTCTCTGATCCCAAGCTGGTGATCCTGGATGAGCCGAATGCCAATCTCGACCATGAGGGCGATGAGGCGCTGAATGACACACTCAAGCTGCTCAAGGATGAGAAGGTGGCTGTTGTGATAATCGGACACCGCCCAACCACGCTGCGCCATGTCGACAAAATAGTGTTGATGCATGAGGGCAAAGTGCAGGCGCTCGGGCCGCGAGATGAAATTCTGTCGAAGGTTCTGCGAACTCAGAAGCGGTCCGCTACTGGCATCAAGCTGATAGAGAAGGGCAAGACGCAATGACCACGGGTCCGATCGTATTCGAGGATAGCGACCGTCTGACGCTGATCGACCTGGGCCTGCGTAGGCTCATGGTACAGGGCCTTGTAGTAGTTGGTGTGTTGTTTGGTGGCTTGTTCATCTGGTCGGCGGTCGTGCCACTCGAAAGCGCCGTTGTCGCGCCGGGCACGGTGCAGGTTTCGGGTGCCAACAAGACGGTCCAGCATCTGGAAGGTGGGATCGTGAAGGAGATCCTGGTCGCGGATGGAGATACTGTTGAAATCGGCCAGCCACTGATCCGCCTGGATACTTCCGGTGTTGCGGCCTCTCTTGCCAGCCTTGAGGCCCAATTGTTCACCCTGGCAGGAGAAGAGGCGAGGTTGCTGTCGGAGCGGGAAGGAGGTGACGTCGTTGTCCGGACCCCCACAATCGAATTTCTGGAAACTCTAGAGGACGGCAAGCGACGCGTGGCGCGCGTTATTGCAACTCAGCAGGCCATCTTGGACACGCGTACTCAAGCACTCGAAACCGATGTCCAATTGCTCTCATACAAAATAGATCAACAGGGTGAACGCGTTGCGGGCCTGAAAGACCTCATGAGTTCGAATTCCCAACAGATATTGATCCTTGAAGACGAGCTTAACGGGCTTGAGGCATTGTTCGAAAGAGGGCACGCGCCAAAGAGCCGAATGCTGGCGCTAAAGCGCGAGAAGGAACGTCTTGCTGGCCAACAAGCGTCTCATAGAGCGGAGATCGCTCAGATACGTACGGCGATGGCGGAAGGCCGGCTGCAGATATCGAGATTGGAAACCGATACGCGTGAGACTGTGCTGACTCAGTTGAAAGAGATCCAGTTGGGTATTGAAGACCTTATGGAACGTCGCCAGTACGCGGCTGACCAATTGGCTCGTACTGAAATTGTTGCGCCTTATGCAGGGCAGGTTTTTGGTGTGAATGTGCATGCGGTCAATGGCGTGATTGGTGCGGGCGCGCCTTTGCTATCCATCGTCCCGGATGAGGAGGAGTTGGTGATGATCGTCCGAATATCCCCAAGCGAAATCGACCGGGTGCAGAATGGGGATTCCGTGCGGATACGCTTTCCCTCGCTCAATGCGTCTCGTACGCCCGAAGTCAGAGGCACTCTGAAGACCGTGTCGGCTGATGTCCTGGTCGAACAGGATGGCATCGCGCCGTATTACCGCGCTGTCGTCGAGCTGACTGAGCAGGAGAAAGAGCGCGTCGGCACCGAGCTGACGCCCGGTATGCAAGCGAACGCCATGATCCAGACAGGTCAGCGCACGGCTCTGTCATACTTGACCAAGCCACTTGCAGACTTCACGGCCGTATCGTTCAAAGAAGAATAGGCGAGCATTTCAGGGCGTCTCGACAGCGGGCCGGGTGTTTGCCGCCGACAGTTCTGCGGTCTTGTCAGCCGATTGAATTTGCTTGGAATATTTTCTTCCGAGGTCCTGCAGCGGGCGTTCGAGATAGTGATAGCTCAGCGTTGCAAGCGGAATGGTCACTGCCAGCGTCAAGGCTGCAATGAACGCCATCATGGCAAGTGCAGAGACAGGTGAAGGATCGGCACCAAGCATCGGCCCAAGCAATTCTGCGAATGCGAACAAGATGATGAAATGCAAGAGGTACAGCCCGTAGGAGATATCTCCGAGGAAGACGAGCTTCTTGGAGGCCAGCCAGCCTTCACTACGACCATAAAAAGTTATGGTGACAAGAAATGTTGCGGCAAGAGATACGACCAGAACAGAAGACGGGTCCACGTGAACCCATGGCCGGAAAATCCGCTGGACGAACATGCCAGCGAAAAGTGCACCGGCAATGAGAAGGTAGCGAAACCATTTCGGAAACCGAAAATATAGGTCGGCGACCATGCGTCCATAGTTCGGTATCAGAGCACCCAGAAAGAATGCGATCAGATAGACATTCACATGGCCGATGTGCAGCGGTGCGTACATTAGCGCCACCAGCACAACAAGCGTAGCGGCTATAAGGGCCGGCCGACGCGTCAGAACGACAAACAAAGGCATCAAAAATGATGCAATGATCTCTGTCCGGATGGTCCACGCCGGAGAGTTCAGGCTATTGGAGTAGCCGACGGCATTGAGAAGCGTTTCTATGAGACCGGGGTCCTGGTTGAAATATCCATTCATCCAGCTCGTGGCCCCAGCCGTGGGCGCATCACTGAAATACAGCCAGTGCATGGCCGCAGCAAACAATGTCACCGCGATCAGTAGCGGATACAGGCGAAAGAGACGTCGAACATAATAGCCAGCCAGATGAGCAAGTCCTTTGCCCTTCGACCGGCGCAGGGAAAGCGTGAGAACTGTCCCGCTCAACACGAAGAAGAGAACAACTGCGGCAGGTCCGTTGAAAAATCCGATCAGGCCGTGAACCAGCATGTGGAACGGTTCAGAAAAATTGAGACCGTGCCGTTGCGGTGTATCCAGTCCAGAAACCTTGAACAACAGGAATGCATGATAAATCACGACGAAAGAGGCGGCAGTGCCTCTCAGGCTCGCAAGACTGTTTGAGAACGTCACCTGCTCAGACGAAGAAGGATTTGGGAGAATTGGTTGTGAAGTCATAACGCAAATCTTTTCAAGGTATTGTGCAAGCACCGCATGAGCGCCAGCATACAGGTGCCTGCCCTAGGCAAACTCGGCATATGGATTGAAGCAAGCCGTCATGGAGCCGAGATAGGTCGTGGGTTCAGTGGCGGGCTCATCAAGCAACGTATAGTCGGTGCGCACGATAAAGGCGGTGAGCAGGGCGCGTTCGAAATCGGCTTGATGATCAGACAATTTCGGAATTCCGCCCCCGGATACAGTTGATCCGAGCCCAATCAATTCCAGTCCGCGCAGCGTGGCCGACTTGATGAAGGAAGGTGCAGCCTCAGCCTCCCGAAAGTCTCGTACGAAGGTCTCAAATTCCGCTTTGTCCATTTTGAACGGACCGACCAGCCGTCTCAGCGTGCGCCGGATATGCCCCTGATCGGTCGTCAGCAGAACCGTGCCAGCCCCAGCTGCTGCCGCTACGCCAACGCCGCCTAAAATCATGGCCCGGCGAGAAAGTGAGAGTCTGTTCCGGGTCATATGGTCACCTTCGCAGTCAGCTTTTCAGCTGCCCTCAAGCTGAGAGCGGCAACGGTCAGGCTGGGGTTGCCGGTTCCACATGTTGGGAACACAGACGAGCCGACCACAATGAGATTTCGGTATTTGTGGTGAATGAGATCTCCATCCACCACGGAGCTTGCCGGATCGGACCCCATGCGCATCGTGCTTTGCAGATGCGACTCCGTCCGGCGTATCCGGCGGAACACAACCTCTTCTACGGGTAGGGGTTGAAGGATCTCGTCCAAACCGTCGATGGCTGCCTGCAAACCTTTCTTGGCGTAGTCGCTGGCGCCCATGAAGTGAACGATTGGCTCTCCGTTCTCGCCGAGTTCGACGCGATTTCCGTCTTCAAGCATCTCTTCGACAACGATAGAGATTGGAAGCGTCTGCCGCCATTTCGAGCGCTCTGTCCGAAGGCCAAACTTCCAACGATTTTCAAAGTAGATAAGCGCTGCGCCGCGATCGGCGCGGAAGTCGCCATCTGCGAAACTATAGTCCAAGCCAGTCGTGATAGTGGAACCGTCGAAATTCTCCATACCATCCAGCAGGATTTCTAGATCAGCCCCATAAGTCTCGTTTAGGCCGGCACCGGTCAGCGCATCGGCCATTCCAGATGCCTGCATTATAGCAGGGCTATGAATGGCATTTGCGCCGAGTACAAACACGTCTCCGGTAACCGAGAATGTCTTTCCCGCGGACTCGAAACTCGCGCTCTTTACCGTATTATTCGTCGAGTCAAAGCTGGTGACGCGGCTGTTCAGGATCACCGTCACGCGATGGTCGTTATACACATCCATCAGGCCGTTCTGGGCCGTGAACTTCGCATCGGCCGGGCAAATCATGCATCGCAAGGAGGCGCAGCAGGGGCCGCGTCCTTCCGTGGCAACTCGGGCACGAGCAGTGGGAATAATAAAGTGTGTGTCGGGTCGCGCCGCCTTCATCACCTGATCGGGCGTAGAAGGATGATGCGGTGGTTGTGGAAACGGTTTCGAACGTGGCGCGATGCCGTGCATGTCCGGATCGCCTGAAACCGACATGATGGTTTCTGCATCGCAATAGTAGGGTTCCAGCTCATCATAGCTGACAGGCCAGTCCTGGCCGACGCCGTACTTGGACTTCAGCCGGAAATCATTTGGCAGAAATCTGGGCGATTGGGCGAACCAGCAATTCGTCCCGCCGCCAAACCCGATGGTGAAGTTCCACGGCTTGTCGCTGTCGGAACGATAAGTCGTTGCCCGGTCGATCGAGCTGTTCCGGTTTTCGTTCACTTGCCACGAATGGGCATTATAATCCCCGCGTTCGATGACGAGCACTCGACCGGTTATTGTCTGCAGTAATTTCGACAGAAAGAAACCGGAGCCAAAGCCGGAGCCGACCACGACAAAGTCGTAATGCTGTGAATTCACAGTTTCCGGCTGTGCCAGATTTTTTAGCATGACCCCACCTTTGATCCCCATTCATGCAGCGCTGCAGCATGGGTCTGAAAAGAGACCCGATAGCGCCGGTATTCTTTATTCATCTGGCGCTATATTTGCAATTCGCATGCTAGAGGGGATCGTCCCCAAATAGTCAGGCTCACCATCTAACATTTCTACACGGGGGCGTCTCCCGAAACCCGGGCGTGTTCGCGCCGGAAACTTGGGACATGACCGAAAAAGGGGAATTGAGGCAAGGCAAGCGCCATGGGTGCACAACAAGCGAGCATTCCAATGACGAGCGCAATGAAAATCAACCGGATCAAATTATCAAAATCTAGATAGAGATCCGGCAGTGACGTCCTTGTACTATTAACCAGCCAGAATTTCGCACTGTAGCAGCCTGCAACAGAATTGAGAACGAGCCAGAGAAAGCCTCCATTTCAGAACATGTCCAAGAACGACACGCCTCCCGAGGATGACGAACTCAATAATATCAATACGACTGCGGCGGGCCTGGCGAGTGGAGCTGCGATCACCGGCGTCGCTCAGGGCTTTCGAGTTGTGCTGGGGTTTGTTCAGGGTATCGTCTTGGCGCGCCTGTTGCTGCCGGCTGACTTCGGTCTCGTTGCCATGGTTGCGCCCGCCGTCGCCTTCGCGGCCATGGTCAAGGAACTCGGTCTGAACCAGGCGACGGTACAGCGAGACCAGATATCGCAGCAGATTGTGAGCAATCTTTTCTGGCTCAGCGTTTCGATGAGCATTTTGCTGGCCGTCATCATGGCGGCGTGTGCGCCTTTGCTTGCCGATTTCTATGGAGAGCCTGAAGTCCAGGCGCTCGCGGTCGCGTATGCTGCAACGATCGTGGTCTGGGGCCTGCAATCCCAGCCGGCCGCCTTGTTGGCTCGCAAGCTCGCGTTCAAGACCATCGCGATCATCGAGGTCGTTTCGTTGCTCGCCGGGTTCATTGTCGCGGTCGCAACCGCCTATCTGACCCGAAGCTATTGGGCGCTCTTCTACGGCACGATTGTTACGGCGGCTGTTTCCACACTCGCCAGCTGGATGGCCAGCAAGTTCAAGCCGATGAAGATAGGCAGTGCGGAGGGCATGAAGGAAATGATCGGGTTCGGCTCCAGTATCGCCGGATTTGACCTTCTCAACTTTGCCTCACGAAATGCCGACAATATTCTAATCGCGCGCTTTCATGATGCGGTCGAACTCGGTCTCTATGACCGGGCCTACAAGCTTCTGCTCTTCCCATTGCAGAAAATTACTTATCCGCTCTCCAGGGTGATGGTGCCGTTCCTTTCTCGTAATGTGAACCAGCCTGAGCGCTACAAGCGTGCTTACTTTGTGGCCGTCACCATTATTCTTGTTGCCGCGCAGCCGGGCGTTCTGGTCGGCATACTGTTCGCCGACGAAATTTTCCTCGTCCTGCTGGGCAAGGAGTGGGTGCCGGCGGCGCCAGTTTTCATGTGGCTCGGAATTGCTGGTCTTGTTCAGGTCATGACCTCGACCATGGGTTGGCTGTTCGTCAGCCAGGGGCGAGGCAAGCACTATCTCATGGTCGGCGCCGTTACTGCCGTGATTTCCATAACCTCCTTCGTTGTGGGATTGCCCCAAGGGGCCGTAGGCGTGGCTGCGGCGTATGCCATTGGCGATCTAGTGTTCAAGACGCCTTATGTCTGGTTCATGGCATCCCGCAATGGGACCGTCAGGTTCGGAGATTTCGTGCGTCTGCTCATGCCGCACCTGTTGGCGTTGGCAGTCGCAGCTGCTGCACTTTATTTCACGGGGCAGTCGTTCCAGCAGATCGGCTTTTTACAAATTGGCCTGCTTCTGGCGCTCTCTTATGGCATATACCTTGCTGTTCTGACCTTGTTCAAAGAAAAGGTTTCGATGGCGCGAGAACTGCTTGAAATGGTCTGGAACAGCATTCAGTCCAAGCGACAGGCTCGAGCGGCTCAAAAGGGAATGCAGGAATGAACTATCGCTCTCTCGCAGATATGTATGACGCCATAACGATGGGGCTTGGCCGGTTGCCGGACAACATCGATCTAATCGTGGGCGTTCCGCGCAGCGGCTTGATTCCGGCGAACTTCCTTGGCCTTTTGCTGAACCTGCCCATCACGGATGTTGAAGGTTTGATTGAGGGGCGCGTCATGGCTTCGGGACGCACGCGTCGCGGTGCGGCGGTGAACAAGACCTTCGCCGAGATGAAGAATGTGCTGGTGATTGATGACAGCGTGTTCCACGGCAATTCCATTCGCGCTGTAAAGGAGCGGCTGGATGTCGAACTTGAAGGATACAATCTGACGTATTGTGCCGTTTTCGGTCCCAAGATGACGCACCCGGATATCGACATTGTTCTGGACGCTGTACCCCAGCCGCGAATTTTTCAATGGAACCTCTTCCACCACGGCCTGCTTAAGGAATGCTGCATCGATATTGATGGCGTCCTTTGCCTGGACCCCACGGCCCAGCAAAATGATGACGGCGACCGCTATCGCGAATTTATCCTCAACGCGATACCGCTGAATCGTCCGACAAAGCCATTAGGCCATCTGGTAACGAGCCGACTTGAAAAGTATCGCCCGGAAACGGAAGCTTGGCTCGAGAAGTGGGGCATCCAGTACGAGTCGCTCAACATGCTAGACCTGCCAAACAAGGAGGCCCGCCAGAAAGCAAAGGCGCATGGGTCGTTCAAGGCGGAAGTCTATCGCAACAAGAACAGCATTATGTTCATTGAAAGCGAACACGATCAAGCGGTTGAAATCGCCCGTCTATCTGGCAAGCCAGCGCTATGCATTGAGACGCAGCAAATGCATATGCCTGCCAGCGGTGATCTGCGCACAATTCAGCAATCCATGAAAGGGTTGCCTCGGCGGATTGTGCTTCAGAAGACGCCCTTGTCAAACAAACAGTCGATGAAGAATTTTGTTCGTTCAATTGTGGGCGACAGAGGATACGCGCTCATGAAGAAGGCGTCGGGTAGATCCTGACGCAAATCCCTTCGTTAGCGTTATCGTTTCAGAGTTTTTTTAAGATGAATACGGACTAATACTTATTTCGCTGAAGCGATCAGTAGTAATTATCAATAAAAACTAGTCTGACCGGGCCGGTTTTCCATTCCGATAAACTCTTCGGCGTGTTAAATGGTCGTAATGTATATTTCTGTTTCCGGGTAGAGGAACGCTGCTTCGGAGACCTAGTGGGGTGACAATAAAATGGCAGGGCTACGGTGGGCAACACTCGGGCATAGATCCAACCTATCCGACGATGACAATCTGACACCAATCATCAAGTTTGGGACAATCGGCATCATTGTGCTGGCAAGCTTGTTGCTGGTTCCGATTTTCAACTTCATTGCCAATTATTCGGCCGCTTGGCACCCTGAACGCGCGCTTGCGATTTACATTGCAATCGCAGTTTGCTGCGCGCTGGCTGCCATCATCAAGTATGATGATGTGCCAAAGTATCTTCGTATAATCATCAAGGGTCTCGCCCTCTTCCTCGGCTTTTACAGCCTGTGGTTGGGCGCGGATTTTTCGAGTGTAAACGAGAACGTTCAGAGCGGCGCTGGAAACTTTATTGTTGTCGTTCCATTCATTGTTTTCGCCGCCACGATTGCCGCCATGTTTCGGCCATCCCTGGCGCTGTTACCTCCCTTGTATCTATTGATCCACAAGGACCTGACACGGGTTCTGTCTGGCGCGAAGGAACTCGGTCGCAATGATTATGCGCCGCTTGTGGAAGTGCTTGTCTTCACGGCCGGTGCGGTTGTGGCGCTTGGCCTGTTCGTAAAAGCGGTAGAGATCGCCAAGCGGAAGCAGATTATCCCGGAGCGCTTTCACACGGGTATTCAGCAGGGCATCACCGCGTTGCCACTCATCATTCTTTGCATGGCGGTCGGCGCTCATCTGGGCAACTACTTCATGTCTGGCTTGGCGAAGATTCACCTTGATGGAGGTGTCTTTGCTTGGGTTTCTGACAATCCAACCAGTTCTCTGATGTTGGCTGGCTATAATGTCGGTGCCGCACCAGGGGCGTATGCGCCCGGGCTTTTCGGTTTTGCATATTCAGTTCTTCGCGCAGTCGAGCCGTATCTCAACGTCGTAACATTGGCGGCGCAGTTCTTGTGCTTCCTCGCTTTTTTGCGCGTGCGAACCATGTTGGCCTTCACCGTCTTCTTCGACATGATGCACATCGCAATCTTTCTGCTGACCGGCGCGTTGTTCGTTCCCTGGATTTTGTTGAACAGCCTTCTCGCATCGGCTTTTGTCGCGATGAAGATGGATCGACTTCCCAAGGAGGCGATCATTGCTGGCGTACTTGTCACGATCATGGGACATACAGTTTTCTACAATGCACGCCTTGGTTGGTATGATAGCCGGGAATTGCGAGATTCCTATTTCACCGCGATCACCGATACAGGTGAAGAGTACCGGGTCCCCAATAGCTTCTTCCGGCAGTCTTCTTATCTCATGTACACACGTAACTTTGGATATCGCGAGCATCGCGGACCGTCTCGTCACGTGCCGACGTCGCAATGGGGGCAGATTGGCATCGGCGTTCACTCGGACGAAATCGCCAATTACGATATCATGAAAGCTACCAAGACTTGCTCCTATCATTCACCGTACGAAAATGATGCGTCTATCGTCGATTTTGATGCCGGAGCCGCGTCGAGCTTCATCGGCTCTCATCACCAGATGATGCTGCAGCAGAAAATTAAATCGGGCAAAATGCCGTCTTACCACCTATATCCTCACCATCATTATTCCATGCCGGTGAGATACAAGGGGTTTGAAGCGCTGAATCTGGAAAACATCGCAGGCTATCGTTACAATGTCGAAACGGTGTGTCTCGACTGGCAAGATGGCGCATTCAAGCGAGATGTTCTGGTGAGCACAAAAACCGACATCATTCCGGTAAACTAGCGGCGATCAAAATGACTGAAAATGTAATCGTCTATGATGGTGAATGCCCGTTTTGTAGCCAGTATGTGAAGATGCTGCGGATACGCGAGTCGGTGGGGACTGTCCGTCTGATAGATGCCCGGTCGTCCGATGAAACGGCTATCTTCGCCCGCGGCAAGTACGATATGGATCAGGGTATGGCCGCGCGCATCGGTGGCGAATGGTATTATGGGGATGATTGCATCCACATATTGTCGATGATCAGCAGTCCTGTGACAGTGTTCAACAAGTTGAACGGCTGGGTATTTCGTAGCCCCAAGCGAGCACGCGTGCTTTATCCCGTTATGCGGAGCGGCCGCAATCTCGTTTTGCGTTTGCTGGGGCGGCGGAAGATCGGACAGTCACTCTCGGAAACCTGAGACCCGCAGAGCTGGTTTCTTTCACCTAACTGTCGTGTCTATCAGTTCGCTGTCGCAGCTGCTTCTGGTTCGGCGGTAAAAGCTGCCTTCGCGCGGTTGCACGCATCCAGAAGCGTGTCGATCTGGTGATCTTTGTTCAGGATATCACGCTTGGAATAATCACGCGTCTGTTGTTGCATGGCCGCATAGAATCCTTGGTCATCCCAAAGCTTCCTCACCGCCGTCACCCAGTCATCGATTGGTGCGTCCGGGCTGATCAGGATACCGCCCTCGCCAACAGATTCCGACAAGCCTCCAATTTTTGTGGCGACGCACGGAATGCCAGAGAAGTGAGCTTCTGATGCAATGCGCCCCCAGGCTTCCTGCCATTGGCTCGGGATGAGCAGGATCTTGGTTCTGGAATAGACTTTGCGCATATCATTGGTGCGCGGCTTCAGAGTCACATTTCCGCATTTTCGTGCCCACTCGACATTCTGTTTGCTGACATCTTCGGGAAGTGGCCAGCCTTCAACAAACTCGAACGGAATATCAGGGCAGCGTTCAGCGATCTGGAACGCAATATCGCGCCCTTTCTTGGGGTGTGGATTAATAAAGGAGACGACCTCTGGTGCATGATCGCAGGTATAGCGCTCGGCCATGAACATGGGCGGAATGGGTACCGCGTCTATGCCATACTTTTCCTTGTAAGCATCCGCAGTAAATTGGGAATTCGCAACATAGATTGTCGAAGCCGGGAGGTCGGCAGGGCTGGCTTCATACTTGTGGAATTCCACGTCTCGGACGTAGACTACGAGTGGAATGCCAAACTGGGCGAAATGCTTTGCGGTCTTGAAGGGCTTGCCCGCTGTGACAATCAATACGTCCGGCTTGGCTTGTTTCAGAACCGCGTCACCTTCTTCCCAGACAAACCATTTTCGATAAACAGGATACCCGGGTAGCTTGTCGCGCGTATACTTCATAGGCGTCAGCTTGAGCGCCGCCCGTACAAGGTAACCGAGCCGGTCTTTGTGGTAGAGGCCGGACAGTACTGAGACATCATGACCGCGTTTGATGATTTCCAGCGACAATTCATGCGTACTGGATTGTGATCCGCCTGCAATTTGCGGTGTATGCGGATGAGCAGTGACGAACAATAGGTTCATGGTGTGTCCTGTTCGGTAGGGCGGGTTACTGGTCGGCCAGGGACGTTGCACGTCCGAGCACCGCTTCCAGTGTATCGAGTTGATGATCGCGTTGCAGGGCAGGGCGCGCTGCATAGTCTAGTGAGGCCTGGACCAGTTGATCGTAATGAGCCTTATCGGTCCACAATCTCTTCAGGGCGCTTGACCAGGTTTCTTCAGGCTCTGACAAATCGATCAAAACCCCGCCGGGTCCTACAGATTCTGGCAATCCGCCTTGGGCCGATGCTACAACAGGAATTCCGTTGATATGAGCCTCAGCCGAAATGCGTCCAAAAGCCTCTTCCCATCGACTTGGGGCCAGCACAATCTTGGCTTCGGCATAGACCTGCTTCATGTCCTGGGTCCGGGCCTGAACCCGAACGTTTGGAAGAGTCGCCAGCGCGGAGTTGAGTTCGTCGAGGTCTTCCTTGGATAGGGTCCAGGTCATCTGGAACGTGAACGGGATCTCGGGACAGGCGCGGGCGCAATTCAGCGCGATGTCGAGTCCTTTGTGCTTGTGCGGATTCACAAACAGGACAGACTCACGCCGCGTTTCCGTCTGGTACATTTCTGGACGAATGAGAGGATAGATGATTTCCGACTTCACGCCGAATGCGTCATCGAACTTTCGCGCCGTGAATTCGGAATTTGCAATAAACTGGCAATCTGAAAACTCTTTGAGGTCTCCCCCCAAATCTTCGAATTCTACATTTCGCAGGTAGAAAACCAGCGGTACATTCCGGGATTTGAAGCCTTTCGCCAGCCGGGCTGGAAACCCTGATTGTAGAATCACGACGTCGGGTTTGAATGCGTCCACGACTTCGGATGTTGAATCCACAGGGTGCCAAGCACGATAAGTGGTGTAGCCGCACACGTCATCGCTGACGATCGTTCCAGACTTCACTTTCAACATTGTACGATGACGCAAGCCGAGCCAACCGTCTCCGGTCAGGCCTGAAAATACGTTGACGTTGTGCCCTCGAGCTCGCAATTCCAGAACGAGTTCATGCGTGCTGGATTGGGCGCCGCCCGCAATCTGCGGAATATAGGGGTGTGCGCTCGCAATGAGTATTCGCATATCGTGCTCTCGACTGTGCCAGACGAAATGATGAGTGCACGATTTACGCCAGAACTTCACCCGTCAATACATTTGCGACGGTCTCGGCAAGTTCTTCGGCGATGAGACCAAATCCTTCCACATTGAAGTGGATTCCATCGTCCATTTGCTCATCGACATCCGTGGTCGTCGCCCCGATATAAACGTTGTCGTAAAGTGATGCGATGTAGGCTTGGGCATCCCGGATAGCTGACAGCGCGCCTTCGGGGCCATCGAGCCAGGGGCCCAGCTCCGGAAAGTCACCCAATTCCTGAATGAAGACGGGGATGTCTGTGCCATACCGGTTCCAGAGATACTCGAACACGCTCGTCGTAGCGTCGATCAGAGCGTCGACAATTGAAGAAGTGTTGCTTCCATCAATCGCGCGCGCATCATCTTCGCCTTGTGCCCAGATAATGGCGTCGAGATCCTCGCCCGCATTGAGGGCTGCATCTATCTTTGAAACCGCGGTTAGCAGCGCTGGCCCCGGGGAATCTGTATCCACATTCCACCAATAACTATTGGCATCGGCCAGTGGGTTGGAGCCGCTGCCGCCTTTGGCGGCGTTGATCAGCGTGGTGTCACCATTGAGATAGGCCTCGATGGAGTCCTCGAACACAACCGATCCGATATCGCCTGGGCTCTCGTCATCCTTGTGGCGATAGAAGTACCGCTCGGCGTTCGACTGACCGGTGAAGGCGATATAATCGTAATCTTCCGGGTTGAGTGTGTGAGAAATTGGGGCGATTGAATCGTCTTCGACGATTTCAATCCAGTCGATCCGGGCCTTCTCGCCTGAATCATAGACCGCTTCCACGGAGATTTGGTCGCCGGTTTCGAGAGCGACCGAAGCTTCATGAATATTGAACACATCATTATCTGCATCTGCCAGCCAGCTTGTGATGACCTGGCCGTTTACTTTGATCTGATAGGCCGAGACTCCGTCGCTCTCATCAAGATGGGATAGGCGAACCAGATAGTCGCCGTCAGCACCTGTGAACTGTCCCTCGGCGACGCTGGTGGTTGCGCCATCTTCCGCGCGTATAACGGCGTCGTTCGAAGCGGTCGAACGGGATTCCGTGATGAACCCATCAGTGAGGATCAGGTCTTCTGCCTCTGTGCGGCCAAGTCCAATATCCGCTGCTGGTGGTGGCGGCGGAGGCGGCAGCAAGGATGCATCGGTTACGGTTATGGTGTCTATACGTGCATATTCACCGGCATTCTTGGAGCCCTCGATCGTAATCACGTCGCCCGCGTTGAGGTCGAGCTGGAAGGCGTGCGTGTCGATGACCCATCCACTGGAGCCACCTGCGCCGGTCCATGTCTCGACCTCGACGCCGTTGACGTAGACTGCGAACTCTGACGCGCCGTCATTCTCGTTGAAGAAGTTGACGGCAAATTCGTAGGTGCCGTCTTCGCCGGTGAAGGCGCCTGTCGCGGTGCCGGTGCCGGTCGACTTGATAGCCTGCCCGCCGGACGCATTTGCGTTGTCCTCGATCTCATAGTCGCCGCCGAGCGTGAGAACTTCAGCTTCGGTCTCGCCGACTGCAATCTCGCCTGGAGGCGGCGGGGGCGGTGGAGGCGGAGGAGGTGGCGG
>NZ_DEXB01000022.1:0-38308 GCF_002366485.1 Hyphomonas sp. UBA3195 | reverse complement strand
CCTAAGGTCTGGCCCTTTTGGGCTGATGAGATTTGAAAGCGCGCGCGGCACAGGCTGCGCGCGCTTTTTTACGTCCATAATCTGGCAGCGGGCGCCCGTGCGTGCCACACATGGTCCCGTCTTGGAGGGAATGTGATCATGCGGGTATTGGGTTTTGCACTGGCGTTGGGGGTTCTGGCAGCATGCCAGCCGGGCGGGGCTCCGCAATCTGAAACGGATGAGACGCAAGCGCTTACCGTCTTTACCGGGGGCATAATTTACACCGGGGTCGCTGACCAGCCCACCGCTGACGCGGTGGTCGTCGGGCCTGATGGCCGGATCGTTGCCATTGTGCCGCCCGCCTCGGCCGACTGGAGCGAAGACGAGGTCACGATTGTTGATCTCGGAGGCGCAGTCATGTTTCCGGGATTCACCGATGCCCATGCGCACCTGATGGGGATTGGCCAGCGCGAACTGACGCTTAACCTGGAAGGCACCGCCTCTGTAGATGAACTTGTCACCCGCACCGAGGCAGAGATCCAGGGCAAGGCTCCTGGCGAAATCCTGTTTGGGCGCGGCTGGATCGAGACCGGCTGGCCGGAAGGGCGCATGCCCTCCGCCGCAGACCTCGACGCGGTCAGCCCAGATAATCCGGTGATCTATACGCGCGCGGATGGCCATGCCCTGGTGGCCAACACGTCCGCGCTGAAGGCGGCCGGCATTTACGATCTGACCGAAGACCCTTCGGGCGGCCGGGTGGAGCGGGATGACAGCGGCAAAGCGACGGGCATTGTGATCGACAATGCGATGGGCCCTGTCTTCCAGCTGCTTGCGGCCCCAACGGAAGAAGATGTCGAGACGGCTCTGGAGGTTGGCGCCAATACCTATGCCAGCCGGGGCTGGACCGGCGTTCACAATATGAGCGTCAGCGCATCCCAGGCGCCCATCATGGCCCGCCTCGACGGGGAAGGGCGCCTGCCGCTGCGCGTTTACAATGCCTTCGACGTGGACGCCTTCGAAGTGGCGGAGTCCCGGAAGTTCGAGACTGACACAGTCACCAATCGCGCTGTGAAACTCTATATGGACGGCGCCCTTGGCAGCCGGGGCGCGCTGTTGATCGCACCCTATTCAGACCAGCCGGACACCAATGGTCTCTCCTTGCTCGATACGGAGTCGCTCCACGACTTGATGATGAAAGCCAAGGGCGCAGACGTCCAGTTGGCCATCCATGCCATTGGGGACCTTGCAAACCGGCACATTCTCGAAACCTTCGAGGCGCTGGGGAATGGCGATAAGCTACGCTGGCGGATTGAACATGCGCAGATCTTTGCGCCGCAGGATGTCGCGCGCGTCGGAGAGCTGGGCCTGATTGCCTCCATGCAGCCATCTCATGCGATTGGCGATTTGAAGTTCGCCCCCTCACGGCTCGGTCTGGACCGGTTGGCCGGCGCATATGCCTGGCAGGACATGCTGGCCGGGGGCGCCGTGGTTGCTGGCGGCTCGGACGCGCCGGTTGAAGTCGGCTCACCCCTGATCGAATTCTATGCGGCGGTGGCCCGGCAGGACCTCGACGGCAATGCGGGGGAGGGGTGGCACCCTGAACAGGCCCTCTCGCGGGACCAGGCGCTGGCCCTGTTCACGTCCGCCGCCGCCTTCGCAGCTTTCCAGGAGGATGACCTCGGCACGATCGAAGTCGGCAAGATTGCGGATTTCTCCGTCTTCGACCGGGATTTGATGACGATTCCTGCCGCTGAAATCCTTGATGCACAGGCCCGAATGACCATCATTGGCGGGGAAATCGTCTGGCAAGCTGCTGAATGAGTTGCCGCGCGGCGGACCAAACCCACATTTGACCCTATGTCACGCTTGGCGGAAGCGTCAGGTGTGATAGGTCCATCAATGCAATAGATGACGAGACGCATGCCATGACTGTGATGAGTGATACCGATGTGCTGGACGGCATGGAGCCGACCGTAGAAATCAATGTTCGCGAGGTTTTCGGCCTCGACACGGACATGGTCGTACATGGGTTCAAGACACGCACAGAATATGTGCCAGCGATTGACGAGGCCTATCGCTTCGATCCTCAGACGACGATGGCGATCCTGGCAGGATTTCAGCACAATCGCCGCGTCATGGTGCAAGGCTATCACGGCACAGGGAAATCGACCCATATCGAACAGGTGGCCGCGCGCCTGAACTGGCCGATGATCCGGGTCAATCTCGACAGCCATGTCAGCCGGATCGACATGGTCGGCAAGGATGCCATTGTCCTGAAGGATGGCGCGCAGATTACCGAATTCCGCGAAGGCATCCTGCCTTGGGCCTTGCAGCGCCCTGTGGCGATCACGTTCGACGAGTATGATGCCGGCCGGCCGGACGTGATGTTCGTGATCCAGCGCGTGCTGGAAGCTAGCGGCAAGCTGACCCTGCTCGACCAGAACCGCGTCATCGAGCCAAATCCGTATTTCCGCCTGTTCGCCACGACCAACACGGTTGGTTTGGGTGACACGACCGGCCTCTATCACGGCACGCAACAGCTGAACCAGGGCCAGATGGACCGGTGGAGCATCGTGACCACGCTGAACTATCTGGAACATGATGCTGAAGTGGAGATCGTGAAGTCCAAGGCCACGGGCGTGGATGAAGACACGCTCGCCAAGATGGTGACGCTGGCCGACCTGACCCGGAACGCGTTCATGAGCGGCGACCTCTCCACAGTGATGAGCCCGCGGACCGTGATCACATGGGCTGAAAACTTCGCCATCTTTGGTGATCTTGGCCATGCGTTCCGGATGACGTTCCTGAACAAGTGCGACGAGCTGGAGCGGCCTCTGGTGGCAGAAATGTACCAGCGCTGCTTCGCCGAGGAACTGCCTGAAAGCGCCCTCATGGTGAGGGTCGCCTGAGCCGGAGCCCCGCGCTAAGTCACAGCCATGTCCAAAGACACCTCTCCTCAGGAATTGTTCAAGCAGGCGCTGGCCACCACCACGAAAGCGATGAGTGCAGACCGTGATGTCGAGGTCGGCTTTGGCAATGATGTGGGCGGGGACGGTGAGACGATCACGCTGCGCACGCCGCCACAACAGCTGGAACCCCATATCGCTGCGCGCATTCGCGGCGAGGCAGATGCCATTGCCCTGCGTCGTGCGCACCACAATGCTGAGGCACATTTCGCGCATCGTCCCGGCGGGGATTTGCCCCGCAAGGTCTATGACGCGGCTGAACAGGCGCGCATCGAAAGCCTGGGCGCCAATGCCATGCGCGGTACGGCCGACAATCTCGACGCTGTCCTAGACCATCGCTGCCAGTCCGGCGAGTTCGCGATGGGCGCAGAAGACGCTGAGGCGGTGCTCGCGCCGGCGCTCGAATTTCTGCTGCGCGAGAAGCTGACCGGGCGCGCCTTGCCGGACAGCGCGAAACGCGTGGCCGATGTCTGGCGCGAACGGGTCGAAGCCGAAACTGGGGGCGCAATTGACCGTCTGATCGCGCAATTGCACGATCAACCCGGCTTTGCATGCACAGTACGCGATATGATCCGGGACCTGACCGCCTCCGATGCGCCGGGCGAAGACGTGGAAACGCAGGAACAGGACGATTCGGAACAGTCCGAAGAGAATGAACAGCCCTCTGAAGGCGATCAGGACATGGAGTCCGAAGAGCAGATGGGTTCTTCCGCCGAGCAGATGGATGCGGGCGACACCGAGGAAATGGAGGGCGAGGAATCCAATGTCAGCGTCGACATGGATGTCGACGCCGAGGCCGATGACACGCCTGATGATGATGAGGACGGGACCAAGCCGCTGCGCCCGAACTTCAAGGATGGCGATGATCGCGACCGGTTCAACTACAATGTCTTCACGCGCGAGAATGATGAAGTCGCCAATGCGCCAGACCTCTGTGACGCTGAGGAACTGACGCGGCTGCGCGCCTATCTCGATCACCAGTTACAGGGACTGCAGGGCGCGGTGTCCAAACTTGCCAACAAGCTGCAGCGACGTTTGATGGCACAGCAGAACCGCTCCTGGAGCTTCGATCTTGAAGAGGGCGTGCTGGATACGGCCCGCCTGACGCGTGTGATCACCGACCCGACAGCGCCGCTCTCCTTCAAGCAGGAAGATGATTCGGAGTTCCGCGATACGATTGTGACGCTATTGCTGGATAATTCCGGTTCCATGCGCGGCCGGCCGATCATGGTGGCGGCGCTGTGTGCGGACATTCTGGCCCGCACACTGGAGCGCTGCGGCGTGAAAACGGAGATCCTCGGCTTTACGACAAAGGCGTGGAAGGGTGGCCTTTCGCGGGAGGACTGGGTCAAGGCTGGTAAGCCCGCCGGACCGGGGCGCCTGAATGACATTCGCCATATCGTCTACAAACAAGCTGACGCCCCATGGCGCCGGGCGCGGCGCAATCTGGGTCTGATGATGCGCGAAGGTCTGCTGAAGGAAAACATCGACGGCGAGGCCTTGCTATGGGCGCACGATCGGATGCTCGGGCGACCGGAGCAGCGTAAGATCCTGATGGTGATTTCTGACGGCGCGCCGGTGGACGATTCCACACTGAACGTGAATGTCGGCAACTATCTTGAGCGCCATCTGCGGCAGGTGATCGAAGAGATTGAGACCAAGAGCCCTGTGGAGCTGATCGCCATCGGCATCGGCCATGACGTGACACGTTACTACAAACGCGCCGTTACGATTGTGGACGCCGAACAGCTCGGTGGTGCGATGACGGAGCAATTGGCTAGCCTGTTCGACGAGAACGCTCCAGAGCCCAAGGCGATGGCCATTCCGCCTCTGACGAACAAGACAGTGCGCGGCGGCAGCGCCGTCTCAGGCGCCACCAGCGGCGCGCCAAGCTATGGCAAGAAAGTCGATCTCGGCCGGGCCGTGAAGGCGACGACCCTTACTGAAGTGAAGGGCCCGAAGAAGTAGGGTCAAGTGGGAAATCCGCCCGCCTTGCTGAGTGACGACGCAATCGGGTGCCCCAACACTTTTTCCAGCCAATGCGATGTCTCGATCAGCTTGCTCAGGTCCAGTCCAGTTTCGAAGCCGCCGCGCTCCAGCATGTAGACCACATCCTCGGTGGCCACATTGCCTGTCGCCGCCGGGGCAAACGGACAGCCGCCAATGCCGCCACAGCTGGCATCAATGACATCGACCCCGCAATCAATGGCGGCCGCGACATTGGCGAGCGCTGCGCCACGTGTGTCGTGGAAGTGCATGCGCAAATAGACATCCGGTGCTTCCATGCGCACGCGCTCGATCCGTTTGCGGACATCCCACGGGTCGGCCACACCAATCGTGTCACCCAGCGCCAGTTCGCTGACGCCCGCGCGCTGGGCCTGCGCGGCGAGATTGCCGACCAACTTGATGTCGACTTCGCCGTCGAACGGATCCCCGAAGGCAACCGATATCGTGGCGGACAGAGGGATGCCTGCCTCCAGTACGAGCGGGGCAATCTGCAGCAGGGCGTCCGCGCTGTCCTGCGGCGTCATGCCCTGATTGCGCATGCCGAAGGCTTCCGAGGCCACGAGCACAAAATTGATCTCGTCAGCCTTGGCGTCGATGGCGCGGCGCACGCCTTTTTCGTTCAGGGCCAGCGCGATATGGCGCGTCGGCTTTGATCGGTCGACGCCTGCAAAGACCGCAGCAGAATCCGCCATTTTGGGCACGGCCTTGGGGCTGACGAAGCTGCCGGATTCCATCCGCCGAACGCCGGCCTCTTCCAGCCGGGCAATGAATTCCAGCTTCTGTTCGGTCGTCAGGTCGGCCGGATCATTCTGCAGCCCGTCGCGCGGGCCGACTTCTACAATGTCGATGCGTCTTGTCATGATGCCTATGTAATGTGCATTGAGGACAAATGACAGACTCCAAACGCCCCCTGGATGGCCTGCGCGTCATCGAACTCGGTCAACTGATCGCTGGCCCCTTCTGTGGACAATTGCTCGGTGACTTCGGCGCCGAAGTGATCAAGGTCGAGGCGCCCGGCTTGCCGGACCCGGCCCGGGGCTGGGGCGCGGTCAAGAAGGATGACATCGGCCTGTTCTGGCCGATCATCGGTCGTAACAAGAAATCCCTGACGATGAACCTCCGCGTGGAGGCGGGGCAGGCGATCCTGCGCGAACTGGTGAAGACCGCCGATGTTCTGGTCGAGAATTTCCGGCCGGGCACACTGGAACGCTGGGGGCTCGGCCCGGATGTGCTGCATGAGCTCAATCCGCGCCTCGTGATCACGCGCGTCTCAGGCTATGGCCAAACGGGCCCCGAAAGCCACAAGGCGGGTTATGCCAGCGTGGGTGAAGCCAAGGGCGGCCTGCGCTACCTGATCGGCGAGCCGGACAGATTGCCCGCGCGAGCCGGCGTCTCCCTCGGCGACACGATGACTGGCACCTTCGCGGCGCTGGGCACGATGATGGCCCTGTTCGCGCGCGAGAAATCGGGGAAGGGGCAAGTGGTCGATGCGGCCATCTATGAAACCGTCATGGCCTTCATGGAAAGCCTGATCCCCGAATACGCCCTGATGGGGCATACGCGCGAGCGCAGCGGACCGATCCTGCCGCGGATTGCGCCGTCGGGCGTCTATCCATGCAGCGATGGCATGGTCATCATCGGCGCCAATCAGGACTCCCTGTTCCGCCGCCTCTCGGCCATGTGCGGAACGAAATGGTCTGACGATGCACGCTACGCAACGCATGATGCACGCGGCGAGAACCAGTTGGAACTGGATGAAATGATCTCGAACTGGACGAAACAGCGCACAATGGCAGATGTGCTGGCAACTTGCGAAGAGAATGGCATTCCCTGTGGGCCGGTGAACCGCGCCAAGGAGATGCTGGAAGATGCACATATTGCGGCGCGCAATGCCATCATCCGCGTGGCCCATCCGGTTCTGGGCGACGTACCGATGCAGGGCGTCTTTCCTAAACTGTCCGATACGCCCGGCGGGGTGGAAGAAACGTCTCCAAGCCTGAGTGAGCACACAGAGAGCATCCTTGCAGGCCTTGGATTCAGCGCGGACCAGCAGGCGGCGCTGCGCGCGCAGGGCGTCATTTAGGGCGAATCTTGACTGGCTCACCGGCGTCATTTCGATTAAGCCGCCCTCATGACCGATTATCCCGATCCCCTTTCCGGCAGTGCGCAGGACGAGACGCTTGAGCTGCGCCCGAAATTCAATGCGGACGGCCTGGTTGCCGCCATCGCGCAGGATGCCGGAACTGGCGAAGTGCTGATGCTCGCCTGGATGAATGCCGACGCGCTTGCGGCGACGATCGAGACCGGGCGGGCAACCTACTGGTCCCGTTCGCGCGGAGCGCTATGGGTCAAAGGTGAAACGTCCGGGCATGTTCAGGACGTCATCGAGATCCGTATTGATTGCGATCAGGATGCTATCCTGCTGAAGGTCAACCAGACAGGCGGTGCCTGCCATACAGGGCGACCCAGCTGTTTCTACAGGATTTTGTCTCCAGATGGACGCAGTCTGTCTGTTGCCAACAACTGATACTTGAGATTGAATTTGCTGGAAGACAGAAGGGGGCCTCTGGCATGCGTCTTATCACTATAACTGCGGCAGTATCCGCACTGGCACTCGCGAGCGCATGCGGGTCAGAATCGCCTGCATCTACCGAGGCAACATTAGAATCGCCACCCGAAACACAGCAGGAAGCGGCGCTGGAAGTCGATGTGCTGGATTGCGGAACGATTGAAGTGTCTGACCTCGACGCGTTTTCGTCTGCCGGCGACTATGCCGGTGAGACTGACACGTTCACCGATTCCTGTTTCCTCGTGAGGCATCCTGATGGCAACTTGCTCTGGGATCTTGGTTTGCCAGGAGTGCTGGCTATTGCGGGCCCCCAAACGCAGCAGATCTTCACGGTTTCGCTCGAGCAGACAATTACCGAACAATTGGCAGATAGGGGGATGTCCCCAGACGATGTCGACTACGTGTCCATCTCTCACAGCCACTTCGATCATATCGGCCAGGCCGATCAGGTCGCGGGCTCGACTTGGCTGGTGAGCCAGAAAGAACTCGACGCCATGTTCGGGGAAGGGGCCGAAATTGCCCAGGAGCAGCAGGCGCTGTTTTCATTGTTCGCCCCCATGGAGCAGAAAGTCTTCGAAGACGAACTTGATGTTTTTGGTGATGGGAGCGTTGTGATTTTCGAGACGCCCGGACACACGCCGGGCCATACATCCCTGCAATTGATGATGCCGGAAACCGGCCCGGTCCTGTTGACCGGGGACCTCTACCATCGCGCTGAAAGCCGCGAGCTGAAGCGCGTTCCCCGGTTCAACTCCGATGAGGCCATGACCGTGTCGTCAATGGAGGCATTTGAGGCGCGTGCGGATGCCCTGGGCGCAAAGGTCATCATACAGCATGAACCTGCGGACATTGACCCCCTCGAAGGTAAAATTCAGTGAGATTTCGTTTGAAGTCGTTTCCAATCGTTGCGGCCATCGTAATGTTGGCGTCGTGCTCAACTGCGACCAATTCATACTCGGCGCTGGACCAGCCCAATTCGGGGTGGTCGCTGGTTTTCCGGGACGAATTCAACGGACACGGAAAGCCTGATCCTGAAAAATGGATATCGCAGGAGTATAATCGCAAGAAAAATCCTGACGGCCCGGATGGCTGGTGGCTCAAGGATAATGTCAGTCTGACAGGATGGGGCCAACTCGAAATCAGCGCGACGCAAATCCCGAATCGCAATCCTGAAGAGGATGACGATCCGTATGACTACGCATCCGGCATGGTTTCCACCGAAGGCAAATTCGAAACGACGTTCGGCAGGTATGAAGCCCGCATAAAATTGCCACAGGATCCGGGTTGGTGGCTTGCCTTCTGGCTGTTCGCGGATGAGGTCCACCGAGTGGATGGATCGGGAGAGGACGGAACCGAGATCGACATCGTTGAAGCCTTTGGCTGGACTGACAAGATCAGCTATGCGCTTCACTGGGATGGGTACGGAAAACGCCACAAGACCAAGAACAAGCGCGAGTTCCACCCGGGAATTCGGAGTGGGTGGCACGTCTTCGCGCTGGAATGGACTGAAACCGAATATACATGGTTCGTGGACGGAGAGCAGGTCTGGCAAAGCGCTGCGGGCGGCGTGTCGAAAGTGCCCTTATGGGTGAAGCTATCCGGCGAGATAAGCACGCAGTCGACAGTGGCCCACAAATGGTGGTCCAACGTGCCGGATAACAAGCGCTTACCTGATCGTTTCCTGGTTGACTGGGTCCGGGTGTACGAACGAGAAGCGCCGTAGGGTGCGGTGCACCCTACGGATTCCTTTTAGTTTCCGCTTTCGATCAGGCGACGGGCAATAACCATGGCCTGAACCTCGCCAGCGCCTTCGAAAATGTTCAGAATACGAGCATCTTGCAAGATGCGGCTGATTGGGTATTCCAGCGCAAATCCGTTTCCGCCATGAATCTGCAGGGCGTTGTCAGCTGCAGCCCAGGCGATCCGTGCGGCAAGCAGTTTCGCCATGCCGGCTTCAAGGTCGCAGCGCTTTCCGCCATCCTTCTGGCGCGCCGAGAAATATGTCAGCTGGCGAACACCCACCAGTTCTGCGGCCATCATGACAAGCTTGTTTGAAACGCGCGGGAAGTCAAAGATCTGTTTGCCAAACTGGTTGCGATCCAGCGCATATTGAAGACCGGTTTCAAACGCATTTTGCGCAACGCCAATGGCGCGGGCCGCAGTCTGGATGCGAGCGCTTTCAAAGGTCGCCATCAGGTGCTTGAAGCCTTGGCCTTCGACACCGCCAAGCAGGTTCTCGGACTTCACCTTGAAATCATCGAATCCGATTTCGTATTCCTTCATCCCGCGATAGCCGAGGACTTCGATCTCGCCGCCGGTCATGCCGTCAGCAGGGAAGGGGGCGTCGTCTGTTCCGCGCGGCTTCTCCGCAAGCAGCATGGAGAGACCAGAGAAATTGTTTGTGGCGGGATCAGTCCGGGCCAGCAGTGTCATCAGATCGGCTCGCACGGGATGCGTGATCCATGTCTTGTTGCCTGTGACACTGTAATGAGAGCCGTCGTCGGACTTCACGGCGCGTGTCCGCAGCGAGCCAAGGTCAGAGCCGGTATTCGGTTCAGTGAAGACGGCCGTTGGCAGGATTTCTCCGCTGGCTATTTGCGGCAACCAATGGGTCTTCTGGTCGTCCGTTCCGCCAATCAGGATCAGCTCCGCCGCGATCTCTGACCGGGTGCCGAGAGAGCCGGTGCCGATGTATCCCCGAGACAGTTCCTCTGAGACTACGCACATGGCAATCTTGCCCATGCCAAACCCGCCAAACTCTTCAGGGATGGTCAGGCCAAACACACCAAGCTCGGCCATTTCATTGACGACCTCCATCGGAATGTACTCATTGTTCAAGTGCCACTCATGGGCATGGGGTTTGATCTTGTCGGACGCGTATTTGGAAAATTGTTCGCGAACCATCGACATGGTTTCGTCCAGACCGGTTTCTTCAACCGTGTTCCGGCTTAGGGCGTCAGGTAGGCATTCAGCCGCAGCAGCCATCACAGCAGGGGTTTTTCCATCAATAATCAGCTGCTGGACGACCGGCGTCGCGAACAGGGCATCAGCTTCCGCAACGATGCCCAATTCGTGAGGGCGGATCACTTCGCCCTGATTCATGGGTACTCCACCAATCAGTTGAGCGCAGTATTCGCTAAAGAGAATTTGTGTCAGGAGCGCTTCGGTCGTGCTGAATTTGCCCTCTTGCTCCAGACGCGCGGCCCATTCGGCTGTCTGGCGTAGCGTTTCAGCATATGTGCCCAGCCAAGACAGGCCGTGGGCCATATGTTGCTGGCGTTCGAGTGCAGCCCGGTCAGGACGGCCATCCGCCTTGGTCAGCGCTTCGCGGCATTTGCCACGTGCAACGTCTACATAGGCGTCGACGGCTGCGCTCGCATCCTTGATGACAGCAACAAGGTTTGGAATTATCGCAGAATTCAGGGCCGGACCCTCAACAGCACCATCCATTCGAATTTCCTCCACTGGACTTTATTTTCGTTGAGTATAGGGCGCAGGTGGCGGCAAGTCATATATATTTTGTGCGCTGCAACAAAACGTCTCGGTTCGATGTCATGTAAAATTGAAGGATCACACCGGGTATCCTTGCGTTAACCGAAACTTCGGTTCCGGCTTTCTAAATGGCCCTTTCTGCCGCCACTTCCTAACGGAGCCGCCTCACATATGAACCCTTATGAACGTTTCCGCATTGTCTCGGGCTTCCTGGCGTCCAGCGCGGTGCTGGCGAGTGTCCTGGCATTTGGCCCGGTTGTGCGCCAGACCATTGTTGACGCCGCCGGTTCCAGCCAAGTCGCACAGTGGGCCGGACTGATAGGCTCGGGTGTGATGCTGCTCGTGATCTGGTCTGTTCTGTCGGGTGTCCTCCTTCCGGGTGTTCTAAAGATGGGGGTGCTGCGTCGATGGGTCCTCGGCCGTGCTTTCGTGGAAGGCAGTTGGATTCAGGCTGAACGCGGTGGCCCAAATGGTCCACGCCTGGCAATCGTTTCAATGAAGCCCGCATACCCCGGCATCCTTGTGACCTCCTCGACCCTGACTCGCATGGGCGAGATTGAGAGCGGCCTGCATGCAGAATTCCACCAAATCAGCTGGCCCAGACTGGACTTCAAGTTTCGCGAAACCTTGCCATCGGATTCGGGCCGACAAGCCGAGGGTTTTGGCGAGATTCAGTTTGACCTGACCGGAGGCGCCCCGCGCCGGTATGCCGGCTGCTTGCAAGTGGCGGGTATGGACAAGCGCATCAAGACAGAAGGCATCAAGCTGACATCCTGGAAAGAGCGCCGGCAGCTGCGCTCCCTTGAGGGCCGTCGGGACGTACTGTCCAAATACTGGTCAGCCTTTTTCGAGGGGCCAATCGTGACAATTTCCCGCGATAGCGACAGGTCCGATTCCGGAGAGGCCAAGCGGTCCGGCAAAGTCGAAATCCTGCGTCAGCGTGGCGCGAAGGATTGGCGCAAATCGGACACCACGCCGACGGCTGATCGCATTCGCGATGGGTTTTCAGCTTCTTCCGACTAATCCTGACGCCGGATCGTCCGGCTCTGGCGCCGCATGATGGCCCGACCGATGGGTTCCGGCATGATGCGAGTCAGCGTGGCAAGACTTTTGTTGACGAGCCCCGGCACCACAACCGGTTGGCCGCGATTGACCGCATCAATGCCGGCTTTCACGACAGGCGCAGCCTCCATCCACATTCGCTTGCTCATCTTGTTCATCTGCTCGCGCGTGCCGTTCACGTCATGGAATTCACTATAGGTAAAGCCGGGACAGAGTGCCGTGCAGTGAATGTCCGCCCCTTCAAACGCGTCGCACTCGGCATTCAGGCTTTCGGAGAATTTGATGAGGCCCGACTTTACGCTGGCATAAAGCGTGTGCCCATTGCTGCCGGCGGCGTAGCCCGCAAGGGAGGCGACATTGATGATCCTGCCATAGCCGCGATCTGCCATGCCTGGCAGCACTTTGTGTGCAAGCTCGATCGGAGCGGTGTAAAGTACGCGAATGAACTCTGCCTGTGACTTCCAACTCGTATTGAAGAAGGTGCCCGGCAGGCCATAGCCCGCATTGTTGACCAGCGCGTCGACATGGCGGCCCTGCTCGGACAGCGCGGAGATGATCTTGTCCGCGGAATTGGCGCGCGCGAGGTCCTGCGCGATACAAATCGCGCGAATGCCAAACTTCTCTTCCAGCTCTGCGGCGAGGTTGGTTAGCCGATCTTCGCGGCGTGCGGTGAGCGCAACATCCCAGCCCAACGCGGCGTACTGGCGGGCAAACTCAGCCCCAATTCCCGCTGATGCGCCCGTGATAAGGCAAAGTCGCCGGTCCATGGCCGTCTCCGTCCGAATTGCTGATGCTGGCGAGACTAGCGGCGCGCGCCCGGCATGCAAGGCAGGCTAGACACGCCGGACTAGGAAGCCCGCGCGTGGGAAATGCACATGCACTGTTTCCGCCTCTGGTGAAGTGCGTTGGAGAATGACGCGCTGGGAGTCGGCGTGGACGAGTTCCCCTTTCACCCAGACCTGGCCATAATCATCGGGCGCAACGGCGACGTTTTCGCCCGGAGCAAATTGTTGCGGTTCGTTGCGGGTGGTCGCCGCCACGAGACGCGGCGCCGCATTCAGGCCGATCTCGAGGGCTTCTGCAGAGCTGATCGTGTCCGGGGTTTGCCCTTCAAACTCCTTCAGCCGCTCGAACCAGGCCTTGGTCAGGTCCGCTGTCTCGAAACATTTTTCGACGAAGTCGGGCAGATTTTCATACATGAACCAGACATTCATGTAGGCGTGAATGTCCACAAGGCCCGGTTTCATGCCGATGAGATAGATGCCGGACCCAGCGCCCTTGCCGCCCTGCAGGCGCTCTTCCAGCAGCATGAGTCGGGCCCGCCATTGGTCGCGCATCATGGGGGCAACAGCTTTCATTGCATTGGTGTCGAAGGGACGACCCGACAAGGCTTCGCGATCCTTCCGGAACGCATCCGGTACGCTGTCGCCTCGCTCACCAAAGATGACCGCGACCGAGCTTTGGAACCAGCGGCCATCGGTCCAGCCGGCGACCATTTGGGCGAGGCCCTCATGACCGGGCAATTTGAGTGCCGGCATGGGGAAGCGGGCTTCGAGTTCACGCAGGATGATGGCGGTATCGCAAAAAATGTCAGCGCCGATCTGAAGGACGGGTGTCCGGCGATAGCCCCCCGTCAGCGGCATCAGGTCTGGCCGAGGCATGATGACTGGAATTTCGACCCGGCTATAGGCGAGATTCTTCAGGCGCAGCGCGAGG
The DNA here is from genome assembly GCF_002366485.1 of Hyphomonas sp. UBA3195. Lineage (NCBI taxonomy): Bacteria > Pseudomonadati > Pseudomonadota > Alphaproteobacteria > Hyphomonadales > Hyphomonadaceae > Hyphomonas > Hyphomonas sp. UBA3195. Next base: position 24,517 of record NZ_DEXB01000022.1, on the reverse strand, counting down.
CGGATTTTCTCTGCATAGGGTGACGTGGGATATTCATGCAGGATAATACTGCGCGCATCTGCCATTCTATTTCTCCCAGCCTTCTTTTTATTGGTCCCTATTCTTGCCGGGCTTTTCAGGCGCTGGAAAGCCTCAATTGGTCTGACAAGCCGCAAGAAACGGGTGGCGACAGGCTCCGCGGCGCGGCATTATTCTTACATGACCAATCTAGTTTCGCCTCTTGATGAACGCGTTGTCGCCTATGAGCGCATGGCCAATGCCCTGTCCTATCTGGGGGACACTTGGCAGGAATGGCCGGATCTTTCGACTGCAGCAAAGGCCGTAGGCCTGTCGCCCAGCCATTTCCAGCGCGAATTCACCCGTTGGGCCGGCATCAGCCCGAAACAATACCAGTCCGCACTTGCCCACGCTGCGGCAGGTGATCTGTTGAGAGAGGGCGCAAGTGTTTTGGACGCTACTCTGGAGGCAGGCTTGTCAGGACCGGGGCGCCTGCATGATTTGTTTATCGCGCACGAAGGCCTCTCTCCCGGTGAAGCCAAGGCAGGCGGCAAGGGAGCCGATCTGGTCCTTGGACGGGCGCCGACTCCATTCGGGGAAGGAGCCTGGCTCATGTCATCGCGGGGCCTGGTGGCGCTGGGGTTTGTTGATGAGAACGCCCCGGAACGCACCGGTTTTGAACACCAGGGACGCAATGAAGAGCAGGCCTTTGCCGATCTTGCGGCGCGGTATCCGGATGCCAGCATTCGCCGGGATGATCACGAGGCCGAGACTCTGGCGCGCCGGGTGTTTGAATCCGGTGAGCCGCTCCCGGTTGCGCTTTATGGTACGCCGTTTCGCCGCCAGATCTGGCGGGCCTTGCTGGAAATTCCTGTCGGTGCGGTGTCAACCTATGGGGCCTTGGCGAAGGCCAGCGGCAATCCGAAGGCGGCCCGCGCTGTCGGTGCGGCAGTGGGCGCAAATCCGATCAGTTGGTTCATTCCCTGTCACCGTGCCCTTGCGGCGGACGGCCGGCTCCATAATTATCATTGGGGTGTGGCGCGCAAGCGTGCCATGCTGACCCTCGAACGCGCCTGCGCAGCCTGAACCAGGCGGTGGGCAGTCGGCCCACGCCGCCCAAGCTGGATTCCGCACCGCCCATGATACTTTTCCTGATCATACTCGCTGGCCTTGTCGCCTGGGGGGCTCACCTTGCCTGGCGCTGGAAGCAGACGCGGGACTTCGCGCCGGAAGTTCTGGCGGTGCGCAAGGCAGCCGGAGAAGTGCCGGAAGATGTCAGCGATGCCGAGTTCACGGATCTCTATCTACGCAGTGAAGGCCCGCGCGCGGCGACCTATTTCTTCGTCTGCGCTGCGATCGTTTTTGTTCTGCTGGCACCTTTCGTGGCCGGCTTCAATCAGGTTTGGCGGATGATCTGGCGGCTGAGCGGCCAGTCACCTGTTTTCGAAACAGGGACGCTGATTCACACATTTTCGGTTTTCATCGCCTTCATGCTGGCATCGATCGGCCTGCTGGCCATCGCTATGCGGCGGTACTACGCGCTGATGCCGCCTAGTTTCAAACATGTCATTCGGGACCTTAATGGAGGCCAGTCATGAGCATTCAATATCTACACACAATGGTGCGCGTCAGTGACATTGACGCGTCGCTGAAATTTTTCTGCGATGGCCTGGGCCTGACAGAGGTCAGCCGGATGGACAGCGAAGCGGGGCGGTTCACGCTCGTTTTTCTGGCCACGCCGGAAGATGTCGAGCGTATGGGCGGCATGCCGGACGGCGTCAGCCCGACCCAGACCGACATTCCGATGGTGGAGCTGACCTATAATTGGGACCCCGAAGACTATGCAGGTGGCCGCAATTTCGGCCATCTGGCGTATATGGTCGACGACATTTATGGCGCGGTTGAACGGCTGCAGAAAATTGGCGTGACCATCAACCGGCCGCCGCGCGATGGCCGAATGGCATTTATTCGATCGCCAGACGGCATTTCGGTCGAATTGCTGCAAAAGGGCGAGCCGCTGTCACCGAAAGAGCCGTGGGCGAGCGCAGAGAATATCGGCGCCTGGTAGGCCCCGTCCCGAAGCGCTGGTCCATAAACCAGCCCATAAACTGTCCATAAAGTGCCCGCATATATGGGCTTTGCGTCCAAATACACCCGGACAGAAAAAGCCCCGCCTGGTCTGAACCGGGCGGGGCTTTTCATTTCGGTAGGGTCAGCGCCTATTCCTTTTCAGGATGGCGCTCCTCCTCTCGGTAGTCATGCACAGGATGACCCTTGTCCGGATCGCCATTCGATTTGTGCATGGCGGCGACGACGCCTGACAGGGCAAGGATGGCGATCAGGTTCGGGAACGCCATTGAGGCATTTGCGATGTCCCCCAGCAGCCAGAGCCAGTCAGCCGCGGCAACCGAGCCGAGGAATACGACCACGACCCAAATATAGCGGAACGGGTGTGTCGCCCATTCGCCGATCAGATACGTCACGGCCTGCTCGCCATAGTATGACCAGCCAATGATGGTGGTGAAGGCGAAGAAGAACAGTGCGACTGGCACGATCCACGGGCCCACCACCGGAATAGCGGCGGCATAGGCGCGCGTGGTGACGGCAGCCGAGTTCGCATCTGTTTCCCAGGCATGGTCCACATCCATCAGAACTTCCGGATTGCCAGACGCGTCGAGCGCGTGCTGATTGACTTCAACCTGACCAGATGCCTGGCAGGCCAGGAGGTAGGACTGGGCTGTCGGTCCCACTGCGGCGATCTTCGCTTCGCGGCCATCTTCGTAAGCAGAAGGGAACAGGTCCCCCACACCGTATTTGGCACCGTCAGTCGCGCCCGGGTTCACCGGCATTTCAATGCCTGCATCAAAACAGGCATTGGCCGCCATCAGGGCAGGGCTCTTCTTGAAGTCTCCCTGAACTGTCAGGATGACCAGCGCAGTCATGGTGCAGATGATGATCGTGTCGATAAACACGCCAATCATGGCGATTTCGCCCTGCATGACCGGGTTCTTGGTCTGAGCGGCAGCATGGGCGATCGGGGCGGAACCCTGACCGGCTTCGTTCGAGAACAGGCCTCGGGCGATACCGTAACGGACCGCCTGCATGACGCCGTAGCCAGCCGCGCCGCCAGCAGCTTCTTTCCAGCCAAACGCTGTGCCGATGATCTGCATGAAGGCGCCCGGCACCTTGTCCGCATTGATCACAAGCACGATGAAGGCGACCAGCACATAGAGGCCAGCCATGACCGGCACGACCTTGCCGGCGAACGAGCCAATGGATTTGATGCCGCCGATAATGACCGCGAAGACCAGGACAGACAGGATAATGCCCACGCTCCAGTTCGGAATGCTGACGCCCATATGGGAGCCGGTTTCCAGCGCAGCTTCGGTGATGGAATTGGCTTGGATCATCGAGCCGGTTGCCATGGCGGAGAACAGCGTGCCGAGACAGAAAATGACGGCGAGCCAGCCCCAGCCTTTGCCGAGGCCGTTCTTGATGTAGTACATCGGGCCGCCATTGATGCGGCCATATTCGTCGGTCTCACGATACTTGATGGCCAGCGAGCTTTCCGAGAAGGCCAGCGCCATGCCGAACAGGGCAACCACCCACATCCAGAAGATCGCGCCGGGACCGCCCAATGTAATGGCCGTGGCCACACCGGCGAGGTTCCCCGTGCCGACCTGACCGGACAGGGCTGTGGAGAGCGCCTGCCAGGGTGTGATGGCGCCGTCTTCGCCTTGTGCCTTGCGGCCTCGCCAGACTTCGACCACCGCCGGCACGAACCGGAGAATCGGGCGCGCGCCCAGTCGAACCATCATGAACAGGCCAGTGCCCAGGAGGACAACGGCAAGCGGGCCGATCTGGCCCGGAATGACGACAGTATCTCCCCAGGTTCCTCCCCAGATGAATCCTGAGACGTTCTCGATAAGCTTAATGATATCCATGGGCCTCCCCGGCTCCTTTGATTGCTTGGCCGCACCCTAGCTAGCTTTCCGGCGCTGTGAAGCTTTTGTCGCAGGATCGGGACGCGTTTGCTGCGGCTGCAGGCGAGGCGCACAAGGTTCTGGCAGCGACAGTCATTTTCAGGCATAAGCCCGCGCATGACCACACCAGCGGCGAAACAGAACACCAAGGGTCTCTTCATCAAGACCTATGGGTGCCAGATGAATGTCTATGATTCCGAGCGCATGCGGGACGTATTGCGTCCGCTCGGCTATGCGCCGGTTGATACGCCGGAAGCGGCAGACCTCGTTGTGCTGAACACGTGCCATATTCGTGAAAAGGCCACCGAAAAAGTCTATTCCGAACTCGGCCAGTTGAAGCGCATGAAGCGCAAGACCGGTCGCAACATGACAATCGCCGTGGCTGGCTGTGTTGCGCAGGCCGAAGGCGAAGAGATCATGCGCCGCCAGCCGCTGGTCGACCTCGTGCTGGGACCGCAGGCCTATCACAAGCTGCCGGAGATGATTGCACGCGCCAGCCGCGCTGTGGGTGACCGGCTGGAAACCGAATTCGACACGCTCGAAAAGTTCGACGCGCTGCCCAAAGTCCGTGAGGCGGATGGCCCGACCGCCTTCCTCTCGGTGCAGGAAGGTTGCGACAAGTTCTGCACTTTCTGTGTCGTGCCCTATACGCGTGGCGCTGAGCTTTCCCGCTCTGTGGACGACATCGTGATGGAGGCGCGGAACCTGGCTGCGCAAGGCGTGCGGGAGATCACCTTGCTGGGCCAGAATGTGAATGCATTCCATGGCGCTGCGCCGGCCGTCGAAGGGGGAGACGACTGGACGCTGGGCCAGCTCTGTCGCCACATTGCGAAGATCGGCGGCATTGAACGTATCCGCTATACGACGAGTCATCCGCGCGACATGGAAGACGACCTGATCGCAGCACATGGCGACACGCCCCAGATGCAACCCTTCCTGCATTTGCCCGTTCAGTCGGGGTCTGACCGTATCCTGAAGGCCATGAACCGTAGCCATACGGCAGACGCGTATAGGGAGATCATTCGCAAAGTGCGCGCGGCCCAGCCAGATATCGCCATAGCATCAGATTTCATTGTCGGCTTTCCCGGAGAGAGCGACGAGGACTTCGAGGCGACCATGCAGCTGGTGCGCGATGTGAATTATGCGGTGGCCTATTCATTCAAGTATTCCCAGCGGCCAGGCACGCCGGCGGCAGAGATGTACGGTCAGGTGCCGGAAGACGTGAAGGATGTGCGCCTGCAAGCCTTGCAGAAACTGCTCCGTGACCAGCAGACCGAGTTCAACGAGTCCAAGATCGGTCAGACCGTGCCCGTACTTGTCACAGGGCGTGGGCGCCTTGAAGGGCAGGCGCATGGGCGGTCTCCGTGGATGCAATCCGTTCATTTCCAGGGACCGGAAGAGCTGACAGGTCAGATTGTCGATGTGAAAGTGAGTGGCGCAACGATGAGTTCGCTCACCGGCGATCTTGTGCGCGAACATGAGGTGGCGCTTTGAGCGTGAAACGTCGTCCGTCCGCTTCGCCTGAAGCCCCTGTCAGCCGTATCTTCGAAGTCCGCAATGCGGAATGGCTGCGGGACATCTGTGGCCCGCATCACCGCCACCTCCAGCTTTTGGAAACACGTCTGGCCGACTATGGCCTGAAGGCGGAAAGTCAGGGCGGGGGCATCCTGCTTGTCGGCAAGGCCGAGGGCGTGTCGATTGCCGAGGCGGTGCTTGCAGAACTTGAGCGTCGATTGCGCACGGGCGCGGAAATTTCCGATATGGACGTTGATGGCGCTGTGGAAGCTGCGCAGACGCCGTCGCAGACCTTTGGAACCTTCCGCTCGCTGAAGAAGCCGATCACCCCGCAAACGCGCGGCCAGTCCCGCTATATCGACCTGTTGGCCAATCCTGACAATGCGATGATCTTCGGGGTCGGTCCGGCCGGAACCGGCAAGACCTTTCTCGCGGTCGCGGCGGGGGTATCCGAACTTCTGTCCGGTACGCGCCAGCGCCTGATCGTGACGCGGCCCGCTGTCGAGGCCGGTGAGAAGCTCGGCTTCCTGCCGGGGACGCTGGAAGAAAAAGTTGATCCCTACATGCTGCCGATCTGGGACTCGCTGCGCGAGTTGATGGGACAGGAACAGATGGAGCGCCGCATGGCGCGCGGCGAGATTGAAGTTGCGCCGCTCGCCTTCATGCGTGGACGTACGCTGAAGAATGCCTTCGTCATCGTGGATGAAGCGCAGAACACAACCGTGCCGCAGATGAAGATGGTGCTGACGCGGCTGGGCCGTGACAGCCGCATGGTGATTACGGGCGATCCGGGCCAGGTGGATTTGCCGGGCAGCCAGCCATCGGGCCTCAAGCACGCCTTGCAAATCCTGTCTGATGTCGAAGGCGTCAATGTCCACACGCTTACCGCGGCGGATGTTGTCCGTCACGGGCTGGTCAGCCGCATCATTGATGCCTACGCCGCCCACGGAGAGGGTTGATCGCCGCGCGCATGATCGAACTTGATCTTATCATCGAAGAGGATCGCTGGTCGGCAATTCCTGATCTGGAAGCTGTGTGCCAGACGGCGTTCAAGGCTGGCGCGACTGTTGAGCCAGCGAAGGGTGTCGTGTCCCTGCTATTGGCTGATAACGACGCGCTACAGGCGCTGAACCTGCAGTTTCGGGCCAAGGACAAGCCGACGGATGTGCTCTCATTCCCGGCCGATCCGATGGACCGGCCCCTGCTGGGCGATATTGCAGTGGCCTTTGGCGTCGCCGAGGCTGATGCCAGAGCGCAAGGCAAGTCGCTTGCCGATCACCTGACCCATCTTCTAATTCATGGCTATCTCCACTTGTTGGGGCACGACCATGAAATCACCCATGATGCCGAGACGATGGAGGGCCTCGAAATAAAGGCGCTTGCATCGCTGGGCATTGATAATCCATATTTGATGAACTGAATCACCTGAGGCCATGAGCGACCCTGACCCTTCTGACGCGCCGCCAAGCGGCCGATTACGTAGCTTTTTCGGTTTCCGCCGGAAGCCAGCCCCTGTGGAACCGGTGTCCGCCGCCACCAATGGGGAAACGCCGCCGCACAATCCGCACGAGATGCGCCTGCGCCTCGCCGAATTCCAGGATTTGCGTGTGGAAGACGTCATGGTCCCGCGCGCCGAGATCAAGGCCGTAGAGGTCGGGATCGAGTTTCCGGAACTTCTGAAATATTTCGCCGAGGTCACGCATTCACGACTGCCGGTGTTCAGGGAGTCGCTCGATGATCCGATCGGCTTTGTGCACATGAAGGATGTGGTCAGCGAACTGGCCAAGGGCGAGGAGCCCATGAAGCGGCCGCTGGAAAAGCTGCACCGCGAAGTGCTCTATGTGCCACCATCCATGAAGTTGACCGATTTGCTTGTGAAAATGCAGTCAACCCGTATTCATCTGGCGTTGGTCGTGGACGAGTATGGCGGTACGGATGGGTTGGTCAGCCTGGAAGACCTTGTCGAAGAAATCGTCGGTGACATCGAAGACGAACACGATGATGAAGAAGCCATGTTCGTGCGCCGGAGCCAGAGAATCTGGGAGGCGGACGCCCGCACGGAGATTGACGACTTTGCAGAGGAAACGGGCATTGACCTCGCACTTGAGGACAACGACACGGATTTCGACACGCTTGGCGGGGTCGCCTTCGCGCTGGCCGGAAAAGTCCCTGTGCGCGGAGAAGTGCTGGAGCACCCGACCGGTGTCGAGATCGAAATCATGGAAGCCGACGCCCGGCGTATTCGCCGCGTTCGCCTTCGCACCCCGGAAATGCCTGCCCCTGCACATCAGGAGTAAGTCATGACTCATCCGGTGCGAAGCCACGGGTTCACAGCGCTTGGGCCCCTGCATGAAGCCTTCGCCCGCCTGACCGGCTGGCCGGCAGTGATCACCAGCTTGTTGCTGGGCGCTTTTTCGGCGGTTGCATTTGCGCCGTTTCATTTCAGCGTGGTCCTGGTGATTTCATTCACCGGTCTGATCTGGATGCTGGATGGTGCCCGCAGTCACCGTAAATGGGGCAAGGCAATCTTCCTGCGCAGTTGGGCTTTTGGCGCCGGATTTTTCCTGATCAGCATGCATTGGACGGCGGCACCTTTCCTGGTTGAGCCGGAAAAGCACGCCATTTTCCTGTGGATGCCGCTGATCCTGTTGCCAGGTGGGATGGCGATCATCTGGGGCGTGTTCGGCGCGATGGCGGGCGCATTCTGGTCTTCCTCACCCTCACGCATTTTCATTTTCGCGCTATTCTTTGCACTCGCCGAGTTCGTGCGCGGTCATCTGTTCGGCGGGTTTCCGTGGAACTTGCCCGGTACGACCTGGATTCCGGGCGGCGCCTTGTCCCAGACGGCGTCGATTGGAGGGGTCTACTGGCTGACGCTGTTGACGGTGTTCATCATGTCGGCGCCGGCCGCGCTTGTGGACACGCGAGAGTCCCGCCAATTGGCGGTGCGTATGGCGCCGTCCTTTGCCGCGGCGATCCTGATCGCGCTCGGCTGGACCTGGGGCGCCCAACGCATTGCCCAACCCTCCGCCCAGTCAGATCAGTTTGTCGTGCTGATGGATTCGGGTGTACCCCAGAGCGAGAAATGGGAGATCGGTCCCGATCCGATCCTGATCGAATATTTGCGCATGCTGTCGACGCAGGAAGGGGAGGCGGGCGATATTGTCCTCTGGCCGGAAGGGGCGTTGCCGACCACCTTGTTGCAGGATGCGAACGCCCTCGACGCTGTGGGCGCGTATCTTGGCCCCCGCAAGCTGATCGCTGGCACAACCCGGTACGAGATCACCGGCAAGGACATGCGCGATTATTATAACAGCCTGACCGTGATCGATGAGAATGCGATCCGCTCCGGCCCTGTGGCGCTGTACGACAAACATCGCCTGGTGCCTTTTGGAGAGCTGCCGGCCACGCGCATCATTCCGTTCGGGCAGGCCATGTCCGGCATCTTGCCGGGCGCAATACAGCGCATGGCCAGTGACGGGTTCCGGCCCGGCCTTGGCCCGGCAGTCATCTATGCCGATGACATTCCGCCTTTCGTCGCGATGATCTGCTATGAGGGGCTCTATCCGTCGATCCCGCGAAACGCCAATTTGGGGGCGCGGGCGGACTGGCTGGTCCTGATTTCGAACGATGCCTGGTTTGGGGGTGGCATGGGCCCGGCCCAGCACTATGCGCAAAACCGGTATCGATCGATCGAGACAGGCTTGCCCATGGCACGTGTTGCCAGCCGGGGGGCGTCGGCCATTGTCGATGGTTTGGGCAGGGAAGTGCTGCGTGCGGCGCCGGTCGCAGACGCCCCGAGTGGGTGGAATACCAGCTTTGGCCGTGGACGACTTCCATTGCCCGAGCCTGTTACCCTGTTCCAGACCCGGATTGGCCTAATCCTGTTCTGGCTGTCCCTGTTCCTGTTCGTCGGACTGGCCTTCCTTACGTGGCGAAGATAGAAAAAGTACAAGCGACATACAGAAACAGGGGGGGACATGGCCGACAACAAGCTACCCAGCGGTATTGATCGCGTCGTCGGCCAGCGCATCCGGTGGCGGCGCAAGGAGCTGAAACTGACCCAGGAAAAGCTGGGAGAGCTGCTCGGCCTGACCTTTCAACAGGTCCAGAAATACGAAAAGGGTGTGAACCGTGTATCCGCGGGGCGCCTGTTTGAGATGTCCACCGCCATGGGTGTCCCCATCACCTACTTCTTTGACGGGGCAGAGACCTTTCTCGATCATGATGCCGCGTATGTCGCTGAAGACGGCGACGCGATCCATGCGCCTGTGATGACGTCGGAAATCCTGGACCTGATTGCCGCCTTCCAGAAGATCGAAGACCAGTCGCTGCGCAAATCCCTGCTTGGAACCATTCAGGCCGCTGCAACCGCGTTTGACGGAAAGCAGCAGGACGAGGATTGATCCCCTTCGATCACTGAGGCATCAGACGCCGCGATGACCGACGATACCCCTTCCTTGAAATCACGCCCATTGCGCACGTTTGGCCGAACGGGTGGGCGGGCGCTATCCGCACGCCAGCAGGACCTGATCGACAATCTCCTGCCTGAGCTGGAAGTCCCGTCGGCGGATCCGGGCACGTTGAATCCGTCAGACATGTTCGGGGATGATCGCGACATCTGGCTGGAGATAGGCTTCGGGGGCGGGGAGCATCTTGTTGGTCAGGCCGGATTGCACCCGGAAGTTGGGTTCATCGGCTGTGAGCCCTTCGTGGAGGGCATGGCCAAGGCGCTGACGGGTATCAAGGATCATGACCTCGGCAATGTTCGGCTCGTCATGGACGATGCGCGGCCGGTTATGGCGGCGCTGAAGGATCAGAGCATTGCGCGCGCCTTTATCCTTTTCCCGGATCCGTGGCCGAAAAAGCGGCAGCAAAAGCGCCGCCTGATCCAGCCGGAATTTCTGGATGAACTGTATCGTATCTGTCGTCCCGGCGCGCAGATCCGGTTCGCGACTGACGTCAAGAGCTATGCTGACGAAGCGCTTGCCCGGTTTCTGGAACATGGAGGATTCGACTGGGGGGTGAACTGTGCCGATGATTGGCGGCGTCCGCCAGAAGATCACCTCACAACGCGCTATGAGCGCAAGAAATTGGGCGATTGCGCCCCGGTTTGGCTGGACTTCGTTCGCAGCTGACACAAGACATTCACTTGACCGATTGTCGCACCCATGCGTTTATATTGCCATCGAATTCGGTCGGTCTGAAACTTCAAGACCCCGTCAGACCGGCGGCCATGACTTTCTTCCTACCCGTTTCGATAAGTGGATCTGGTTCAAATCCGAACCGGGACGCTTCTATCTAACGTAAAGGACTACAAGTAATGGCAACTGGCAAAGTGAAATGGTTCAACGACCAGAAGGGCTTTGGCTTCATCAAACCTGATGAGGGCGGCGCGGACGTTTTTGTACACATTTCGGCCGTTGAGCGCTCCGGCCTGCGTACGCTGGCTGAAGACCAGGCAGTATCTTACGAACTCTTCAAGGACGAACGCCGTGGCAAGACCTCGGCTGTGGACCTGAAGGTTCTGTAAGCACGAATTACCCTTTCTGGGTTCAAGGCGGCGGTTCCGGCAACGGGACCGCCGTTTTTCCATGCTTACCGCACCCCATCTCTCGACAGGCCGCACTGCAGGGAGTATATGCACTCCCAAGTCGAAACATATCGGCGGCGGTTCCGGCAACGGGGCCGCCGCTTTTCTTTACCGGAATAGTCCCTTTCTCCGATGATTGCCCTGACCGAACAGGAACGCCAGATTCTCGCGCTCGTCACGCCCGTGGCCGAGACGCTTGGCATGGAAATCGTTCGCCTGCGCGTGCAGGGCGGGCGGCGCCCACAGCTGCAGATCATGGCAGAGCGCGCCGGCGGCGCCCCAACCAATGTCGAGGATTGCGCCAGCTTGTCGCGCGCAATCGCGCCCCTGATGGATGAGGCTGACCCGATCAGCGAGGCCTACACGCTGGAAGTGTCCACGCCTGGCATCGACCGTCCCCTGACGCGGGAAGGGGATTTCGGGCGCTGGATTGGCCATGCGGCGAAGATTGAACTGTCCCGGCCGATTGATGGCCGTCGGCGGTTTTCCGGTGTGATCCGGGGCGAGGACGAGGATGGCGCGCATATCGAGCTGGACGACGAGACTGAACTCGTTGCCCATGTCCATGAGATGAGCCGCGCCAGCCTGATCCTGACCGACGAATTGATTGATGCAGCGCGCGCGGCTGGCACCCTGCCGCCGCAGCCAGACGAAGACGACCTTGGCGATCTGGAGATCGACGAGACGGACGAAGACACCGATACAAACGAAGAGACGGGAGACGTCACATGAACACCATCGGCGTTTCAGCCAACAGGCTGGAAATCCTGCAGATCGCGAAAGCGGTCGCCGAAGAGAAGGCAATTGATCAGTCGATTGTCATCGAGGCCATGCAGGAAGCAATCGAGAAGGCCGCAAAAGCGAAATACGGCCAGGAGCACGACATTCGTGCGAAGATCGATTCTGTGACAGGCGAGCAGACGCTGTGGCGCATCCAGACCGTTGTGGCGGACGAGGAGTTCGAGGACGAGTCCAAGGAACTGCGCCTGTCCGAGGCCAAGAAGATTGATGAGAACCTGGTGGCAGGTGACGAGCTGAAGGAAGAGCTTCCGCCTTTCGATTTCGGCCGTGTTGCTGCCCAGACGGCCAAACAGGTCATCATGCAGAAGGTTCGCGATGCCGAACGCGAGCGCCAGTACAATGAGTACAAGGACCGTGTCGGCGAAGTCATCTCCGGTGTCGTCAAGCGCGTCGAATATGGCCATGTCATCGTGGACCTCGGCCGCGCCGAAGGCATTATCCGTCGCAATGACGGTATCCCGCGCGAGAACTTCCAGACCAATGACCGTGTCCGCGCCTATCTCTACAAGGTGAGCCGCGAGACCAAGGGTCCGCAAATCTTCCTGTCCCGCTCTGCGCCTGACTTCATGGTCAAGCTGTTCGCTCAGGAAGTGCCGGAAGTTTATGAGGGCGTGATCGAGATCAAGGCCTGCTCGCGCGATGCGGGCAGCCGCGCCAAGATCGGCGTGATCTCCAATGATTCCTCCATCGACCCGGTCGGGGCCTGTGTCGGTATGCGCGGTGCGCGTGTGCAGGCTGTGGTCGGCGAACTGTCGGGTGAGAAGATCGACATCATTCCCTGGAACTATGACGATGCGACCTTCATCGTGAACGCCCTGCAGCCGGCCGAAGTGTCGAAAGTGGTGCTGGACGAAGAAGAGCGCCGCGTTGAAGTCGTGGTGGCTGATGATCAGTTCCCGCTGGCCATTGGCCGTCGGGGCCAGAACGTGCGTCTCGCTTCCCAGCTCACCGGCTGGCAGATCGACCTCGTGACCGAGAGCGCCGATTCCGAGCGTTACCAGCGCGAGTTCCAGGAGCGTACCGACCTCTTCATGAAGGCGCTTGATGCCGACGAAACGCTGGCGCAGTTGCTGGCGTCCGAAGGCTTCGAGACGGTCGAAGAGATCGCCTATGTTGCGCCGGAAGACTTCATCACGATTGAGGGCTTTGACGCTGACGTGGCGGAAGAGCTTCAGGAGCGCGCCCGGGAATTCCTTGACCGTCTTGCCGCTGAGAATGATGCCAAGCGCAAGGAACTCGGTGTTGAGGACCCTGTGATGGAATTGGAAGGTATGACGCCTTCCTTCGCGGTCCGCCTCGGCGAAGAGGGTGTTCAGACGCTGGACGATGTGGCGGGTCTTGTGCCGGACGACATCACCGGTTGGCGTGAGCCCGGCCCTGACGGCAAGCCGGTCTGGGTCGAAGGTGTTCTGAAGAAGGGCGAGATGCGCAAGGATGACGCGCAGATGTTCATCATGCGCGCACGGGTTGCCGCAGGGTGGATCGAGCCGGACGCCATTGAGCAGATGCTGGCCGAGAAAGCCGAAGAAGAAGCCCCTGAACTTACCGAGGAGGAGCGTGCGCTCCTGGCACTTGGTGAACTGGGTAACAACCCATCACCGGATGCGGTGGACGAAGCTCTTGAAGAGCTCGAGTTTGATCTCGATGCCCTGGCAGCGGAGGGCGGTGATGATGAAGAGGCCGCACCGCAAGAGTGAAGCGCGGGTAACCGCTACTGAAGGTCGTGTTGCGGACGGGGAGGGCCCCGTCCGGCAATGCGCCGTAACCCGGGAAAAGCTTCCGCAGGATGCGATGGTGCGATTTGCGCTGTCGCCAGACAATGTCGTGACCCCGGATATTTCAGGCAAGTTGCCTGGCCGTGGCGTCTGGGTCCATTCGGACCGTGAGACGTTGGAAACGGCCGTGAAGAAGGGCGCCTTTGCGCGCGGCTTCAAGCAACAGGTCATTGTCCCGGAAGGACTTTCTGGCACTGTAGAGACTTTGCTGTTGCAGAGGCTGACCGGCCTGCTGGGCATGGGGAAGAAAGCAGGGGATATCGTGCTTGGCTTTGACCAGGTGCGAGATGCGTTGCAGAAGAAGCGGCCTGGCTTGCTTCTGGAAGCCGCTGATGGTGCAGAAGATGGCCGTTCAAAGGTGTATTTCCTCGCCAAAGCATTATATAGCAACGTGAAAATGGCCGGTGCGCTCAGTTCAGAGGAATTGGGCGTGGCTTTTGGACGTGAGCGTGTGATACACGGTCTCGTCCGCAAGGGTCCAATTGCGAAGGCGACAGAGCTTGCTTATCAGCGGCTAGCCGGATTTCGAGCAAGGCCCGAACTGGACTGGTTCCCGGATCAGGATCGGTAGCGGAAAACAAGGCCGAGGCGCATGGGCGCGGATCGGTAAGAAACGTGGTATGAAGAACGTATGAGCGATACGAAAGACACTGGTGGTAATACGGGCGGACGCAAGCCGCTCACTGTTGCACGGAAGTCATCCGGCACGGTGAAGCAGAGCTTCAGTCATGGCCGCTCCAAGCAGGTGGTTGTTGAAACCAAGAAGCGCCGGTCTGTAGGACCGAGCGGTTCGGCTGCTGCGCCAGGTGGTGATGCTTCGAAAGCGGCTTCAGACTCCCTCGAAGCTCGCCTCGTCGCGACCGCCAAGAAGCTTGGTATCACGGTCAATGAGCTGAAAGCCCGCCAGAAAGCGCTGTATGAGCGCAAACAGGAAGAGGCCAGCCGCGCCAAGGAAGAGCAGACCCAAAAGGCTGCTCAGGATCGCTTGCGCTCGGAGCAGGAAAAGAAGATCCAGGAAGTCAAGGAACGCGAAGAGGCTGAAGCTCGTCGCAAGGCTGAGGAAGAAGCTCGCAAGGTCGAGGAAGCCGCCGCGAAGGAACGTGCGGATCGCGCGCCCAAGGCTCGCGGGAAGACGGATGCAGCCGCGCCAGCGGCGACCCCACCCGTTGATGACAGCCCGGCACGTGCCAAGCGCGGCAAGTCCGGTCGTGATGACCGTGATCGTGCCAGCCGCGACTCACAGAACCGCGGTTCGCGCGGTGGCGGTGGTGGCGGCGAACGTCGCCGTGGCAAGTTGACGATTTCTTCTGCGCTCGGTGATGACGCTGATCGTCAACGCTCGCTCGCCTCGCTGCGCCGCGCTCGGGAGCGTGAACGTGAGCGCCGTACAGGCGGTAATGACCAGCGCGAAAAGATGTCCGTTGAGGTCACTCTACCAGAGACCATCACGTTGCAGGACCTTGCCCAACGCATGAACGAACGCGTCGGTGACGTTGTGAAGTTCATGATCCAGCAGGGTGAAATGCTCCGCGGGAACGACATTATCGATGCCGATACGGCTGAACTGATCGCCGAGGAATTCGGCCACACCGTGAAACGCGTGTCTGAAGCCGATGTCGAGATCGGCCTGGAAGGCGGCGAGGATGATGCGAAAGACCTGAAGCCGCGCGCGCCGATCGTGACGATCATGGGCCATGTCGATCACGGCAAGACGTCGCTTCTGGATGCCTTGCGCAAGACAGATGTTGTGGCAGGCGAAGCTGGCGGCATTACGCAGCATATCGGTGCCTATCAGGTGAAGCTGAAATCCGGTGACAAGATCACCTTCCTGGATACGCCGGGCCACGCAGCCTTCACGGCGATGCGTGCCCGCGGCGCGACCGCAACCGATATCGCAATTCTTGTGGTCGCAGCCGATGACTCGGTGATGCCGCAGACGATTGAATCCATCAATCATGCGAAGGCTGCTGGCGTTCCGATCATCGTCGCCGTCAACAAGAGCGACCTTCCGGATGCGAATGCCGACAAGGTGCTGACCGATTTGCTTCAGCATGATGTGCAGGTTGAAAGCATGGGTGGTTCGACCCAGGCCGTGAAAGTATCTGCGCTGACCGGCGCCGGACTGGACGAACTGACGGACGCCATCACGCTCCAGGCTGAACTTCTGGAATTGAAGGCCAATCCGGCCCGTCCTGCGGACGGTACCGTGATCGAAAGCCAACTCGACAAGGGTCGCGGCCCGGTCGCGACGGTTCTGGTCAAGCGCGGCACGCTCAAGCGGGGCGACATTGTTGTTGCCGGCGCTCAGTGGGGCAAGGTCCGTGCGCTCGTCGACGAGCGTGGCCAGCAATTGAAAGATGCCGGTCCGTCGCTTCCTGTCGAAGTGCTCGGCCTGGATGGCGCACCAGATCCGGGTGACCAGTTCGTTGTGGTCGATACCGAAGCGCGTGCCCGTGAAGTCACCGAGTATCGTGTACGCCAGAAGCGTCAGGTTTCCGGCAAGGCTGGCGCAGCCGCGCGGGCATCGCTCGATCAGCTACTCAGCAAGTTGAAGGACGGGTCTGTCGAAACGTCGGAACTGCCGGTGGTCGTCAAAGGTGACGTCCAGGGTTCCGTCGAAGCGATCAGCCAGTCTCTGGACAAGATTTCGACCGACGAAGTCCGTGCACGGGTCATTCACGGTGCGGTCGGCGGTATTTCCGAAAGCGATGTTCTGCTCGCCCAGTCCTCCGAAGCTCCGATCTTTGCGTTCAATGTGCGAGCAAACAAGCAGGCGCGTGACCTCGCAGAGAAAGAAGGCGTCGAGATCCGCTATTATTCGGTGATCTACGACCTGATCGACGATGTGAAATCCACGCTGTCGGGCATGCTGGCCCCAGAGAAGCGCGAGACCTTCATCGGCTATGCCGAAATTCTGGAAGTCTTCAACATCACCAAAGTCGGCAAGGTTGCCGGTTGCCGTGTGTCCGAAGGCAAGGTTCTTCGCGGTTGTGGAGTTCGCCTGCTGCGGGATGATGTTGTCATCCATGAAGGCAAGCTGAAAACACTGAAGCGCTTCAAGGATGAAGTGACTGAGGTCAGCTCCGGCATGGAGTGCGGTATGGCGTTCGAGCGCTACGACGACATGCGTGTCGGCGACAAGATCGAGTGCTTCCAGGTTGAGGAAATCGCAAGGTCGCTTGAATAAGCCAGGAACGGATGATTGCGCCTGATCACATCTCCGGCCTTCTGGGTGAAAAAGACCAGAAGCGCCTGATCCGTCTTTCAAGGCGAGGCGCAGTCGGGCCGACCGCAATATATTATGCGGGCGTGACGGCACCCATCATATCGGCCAGCATGTCGGTCATGATGCGCAACGCGACCGAAATGGCCGGCCTCAGCCCATATTGGCAATGGTTCCTGTCGGCGCTTGTCGCCGCGTTTGCCGGGATTTCTTGGTATCTCATTTTCATTCGCTGGTCATACCGGTCTCCGGTCGATGTGTTTGGAGCCTCGCCTCTGGAAACCGAAATCAGTGTGATGGACGAATATCTGAAAGTCCGACGAGGCGGTATCGAAACCCGAATTGACTGGACCAGCGTTGCGGCCGTCAAATCCAGTCGCGGGTTCACATCGGTACAAATACAAGGCGCAGATGCGCTGATCATTCCCGACGAATGGTTCAACAAGGACAAGCAGGCGCGCCGCAATTTCGTGGAGCGCCTCAAACAGAAAGCAGGTGTCTGATGGCACGCAAATCATCCTCTCCGGGGCTTCCGAGCCAGCGCCAGTTGCGCGCAGGCGAACTTGTGCGTCATGCGATCTCGGACATTCTTGCCCGAGAAGACTTTCGCGACCCGGACCTTGTCGGCGTCATTGTGACAGTCGGAGAAGTGCGCTGCTCCCCCGACCTGCGCCATGCAAACATTTTTGTATCACCGCTGGGCAATGACAGCGAAGAGGGGCGTACCAAACTTGCGGAAGCCCTGAACCGCGCGGCGAGTTTCCTGAGAGGAAAACTTGGCCGGGAAATCGAGCTGAAATTCACGCCGCAGCTCCATTTCATTGCCGACAAATCCTATGATGAGGCGACCGCGATTGACCGCTTGCTGGCAGATCCTCGCGTGAGACGCGATCTGGACCAGGAATAGCATCTGGTCCGCTGTCTCTGGACAGGTTGTAAGTTGACTCGCCTGCACCAGATTGCGAGCGTTGATTGATCGCAATCAGGGGCCCGCACGGATGGATCGCCAGACGCTCGACATGGAAGGGGCTCGCCGGGGAGAGATTTCTGCGGCGTCGCTTCAGATGGGCGAAGACACGATCGCCATCCAATGCATAGCCACCATGTCCGTGGAGTCGAAGGAGTTTGCGCCATGGGAGACGCCCGCGAACAAGCGAACCCAGAGCCTTTATGCGTCCTTCTTCGTAATCAATCTGTTCTTCGGTCTGATGGCGCTCGCCTGGGGCGGCCTGTTTCCGGGGAACGGCTCCAGCATGGTCGCGCTGTTGGTGGGCGGCGTGCTGACGTTGCTGGGGTTTATCCTTGGCATTCGCGCGGCGTTGATCGCGCGTCGCATGAAGACGCGCCAGCCTTATTACCGGCTCGTGATCGGCGCATCGGATGGGCGGCAGATCCCGCTGGTGGATAATAATCGTGACGTGTTGATGCGTATTCGGGACGTTGTCCGTCACAAGATGGATTCCGGTGAGCGTGCCATCCGCGGCGAGTTTGATCTCGATCTGGATCTTGTGGACCTCAGCTTGCCGACCGAGCCACAAAAGACGATTGCGTCGCCAAGAGAGCCGGTCGTTCCGGCTGGACCCTCCGAGACCGAAACCGAGGTCTTGTTCGATCATGATCCCGAGATCGTCCGCGACGCTTCCTGACCTCCATTGTCGCAGGGCTGGCCGCACTGGCTTGACGCACATGAGCGGGCTGCGTATGGCCGCGCCTTAATCCTTTTCCGACACACCGCCGCCCGCGTTCGAACCGCGTGCTGGCGCAACCAGAGAGTTCTGAAACTTGGCCCGTCAAAGAAAGCGCAAAGGCGACCCGATCAACGGGTGGCTCAACCTGTTCAAACCTGTCGATATCACATCAACTCAGGCCGTCGCGATCCTGAAGCGGAAGTATAATGCTCAAAAAGTTGGCCATGGCGGGACACTGGACCCGCTGGCCGACGGTATCCTGCCAATTGCTTTCGGCGAGGCGACCAAGACGGTGCAGTGGGCGATGGATGCCCAGAAGGAATATGTCTTTACCATTCGCTGGGGCATCTCGACGGAAAGTCAGGATGCCGAAGGCGAAGTGACCGCCACATCCGAAGCGCGACCAAGGCGGGAACAGGTGGAAGAACTTCTGAAAGGCTACCTGGGGACCATTGAGCAGGTGCCGCCGAAATTCTCTGCGATCAAGGTAGATGGCCAGCGGGCCTATGACCTCGCACGGGAAGGGGAGGAGTTCGAACTTACCTCGCGCGAAGTCGACGTGTTCACGGCCAGTGTGATTGGTATGCCGGACGCAGACCATACCGTGATCCATGTCACGTCGGGCAAGGGCTTCTATGTCCGCGCCATGGCACGGGACCTGGCATTTGATCTCGAATGCGAAGGCCATATCAGTCAGTTGCGGCGCACACGTGTCGGCCAGTTCGGCGCCCCTGCGGCGATCCCGCTGGCAATGATTGAGGAAGCTGAGAATATGGAAACCCTGATGGGGTTTCTTCAGCCGATCCATGCCATGCTCGAGAATGTGCCAAGTGTGGACATCACACGCGAGGAAGCAGGAAACATCCGCCACGGACGGACGATTGTTCTATTGCCGCACATAATTGAACGATGGAAGGAAGAATCGTCTGACGATCCAGACGACCGGGCAGCGATCGCCGTTTGCGACGGAAAAGCTGTGGCCTTGGGGGATGTCCGCGCCGGGCGTTTCGAGCCAAGTCGCGTATTTACGTCATAATTTCAGGCGTTTTACGAGTTTTCCAAGAACTGTGTCAGGTCTCTCTCAGCGCGGAGACGGGGCCCATTCCTGCGGGAATTCGTGAGATTCGTCCCATGCAGATGTACATCCATTAATGTGGCTATTTGATTCATTAATTTTTTCGCGCCTAGCGAGATTCTGCTGGAAAGTTGCACGGAATCTGCAAGATGCGTAGTCCCGTCAATGACGGCGGGAAACAAGGGAGTACTCTTATGAATCTCAAGAAAGATATGCTCCTCGGCTTCAGCAACCTTCGTGACGCGAAAAACGACACGATGGTCGGCTGCAAGGGAGGTCGCAACAAACGCCGGCGCGGCGGAAGAAAATTCTTCAAGTTTTGGTAGTATACCAGCGCTAGCGAACGTGCACCGCCTCTCGCGAGGCGGTGCACATACTTAAACAGCGTATGCCGGGAGATTCGTTGAAAATGCCGTTCCGCTTCATTCCGAACTCCAGCGACGCCATCACGACCAATCAGGCCATGCATGATGGCCTGTATGACAGCCTTCGATATCTGGCAGGCGAACTGAGCGACAAAGCGCCGACACTGCCCGCTGCATTTGAAGCCTGGCGCGAGAAAATCGGACCAGCTCAGCGCGTATCATCAGCGGTATTCGGAACCTACTACGACGCTGTCGAAGCTCTCCAAGCCGGTGACACCGACACAGGTGTGGCGCTTATTCAGCGCATTCTAACGGAACATCCCGTGGCGCGGAGCACGAAGATCACTGTTCTGGGACGTGACTATACAGACGCTGACAGTCGCCGAATTCAAACTTTCATGGGTGCTCCCGAAACGGGCGCTGCAGGCGTAACTCGGCCAGACCCGTCGCAAGCCGACCGCTTCTCCGCGAAGCTGGAAGAGGCAATTGGCTGGATAGAGCACAACCTGCCCGAGTTGCACGATGAGATGAATGCACTGCTGGGGGAGTTGGTCCTGGTGGGGCCGGCGGAAGGCTCGCTCGAGTTTGAAGGCGGCACCTGTTTCCGCCTCTGGGGTGCAATTGCCCTGAATGCAGAGCGTAAGGCGTCTGTGGCCGATCTGATTGTCACACTGGCGCACGAGGAAGGCCATGCGGCCCTGTTCGGTGCCTGCAAGAATGAAATGCTTGTGGAAAATCCGGATTCAGAATTGTTCTGGTCGCCCATCCGCCGAACCGAACGCCCGCTGGAAGGTATTTTTCACGCATCGTTTGTATCTGCCCGGATGATTTGGGTGTTGAAGCACATGCTGGCTGGCGATGAATTCGGTTGGTTCGAGCGCCGCCGACTCAGGAAAATCCTGAAGGAAGCCGAAGCCATCCAGCGGGACTCTGCAGACATTGTCCGGCGCGAGGGACGTTTGACCGAGACGGGCAAGAGCGTGCTGCAGGCGATGACTGATTTCATGGATGGGTCAGGCAAGTTGCCGATTTCCGTCTGACATGACGGCCTCCTTCATCATACGCCGGGCCATGCGCAACCTTGTATGGATGTTCGCGCATTCCTGGGGCTCGGCGATCTTCGGCCTTGTCAGCTTCGCGATCATGGCGCGCATTCTGGGACCGGAGCCGTATGGCATCATGGCGCTCGCCAGTCTGATATTTGGCCTGGTGGGCATCTTTGTTGGCCCGCCTTTGACCGAAAGCCTGCAGCAACGAGAAGACCTCAGTGATGCACACCTGGATACGACCTTCTGGTTGAATTCAGGTCTGACGGTTCTGTTTTCCATCATCATCGCCTTGCTGGCAAAACCTCTCGCCAACCTGATCGGCGCTCCCGCCGTAGCGGATGTCCTGCCTGCGCTCAGCCTGCTCATGGTATTGGGTAGCGTTGAGGGGGTGCCTGGAGCACTGCTCCAGCGGCGTCTGGAAAATGATAAAGTGGTTTTGATCGAGACGGTTTCGGAAGTGGTCTCAACCGGCGCGGCACTTGTGTTGGCAATTCTCGGCTTCGGCGTTTGGGCGCTTGTCCTCAGTATGGCGGTTGGCACGGTGATCTCGGCAGCGGGCATCATCTATGCCGCGAAGTGGCGACCCGGATTTGCCGTGAGCCGGGACGCCTTTCGAGAATTGTTTGCGTTCAATCGCGATACCGTACTGACCTATCTGCTCGGCTATATTGATGATGCCATTCCGCGCTTCCTGCTCAGCATGATCGGCGGCGAACGCGCGGTCGGCCTGTTGGCGATGGCTGGCAATGTTTCCGGCATGCTGACGGAACTGTTGATGGGACCATTCAATGAGATCGCGATGAACGTGGTGGCGCGTCTGCAGTCCAGTCGCAAGACGGTGCATGATCTGCTGGACCGTGTATTCGCCATGACGACAGCAGCCATCTATCCGGCGACCCTGGGCCTTGCAATGGTGGCACCTTTGCTTGTGCCGCTTGTCGTGGGGGATGAATGGGTGGCGGCGGTGTTGCCGATACAGATTTTTCTTGTTCTGGGGATCCGGGACGCCACAGGCAATTTCAATATTGCGATCCTGAGGGGTGTAGGCGACAGCAAGTCTCCTCTGTTGATCCTTTCGATAGGTATCGTCCTCTTGGGCGCAATGGCGCCGTTCCTGATGCCATATGGTGTTGTCGGTATTGCGGCGCTGATCGCCCTGCGAACTTTTCTCACATGGCCGCTCTCGGCCTTGCTGGTGCAGCGAGCCGCAGGCTACTCGGCGCTGCACCAGCTGACCGTTGGCTGGCAGGCACTGCTCAGCGCGATCGGCATGGTCGGCGCGGTGTGGACAGTCCAGAAATTCCTGCCGAGTGAATGGTTCGATGTCGCCATCATTGCTGCAATGGTTGCGACTGGTATTGTGGCCTATGGTGCGCTCATGTTTTTGATTGGAGCGCGGCAAGTCAGGGAAATCCGGGAGGGGATGACCTGGTTCCGAAACCATCATGACAGCGTCGAAGACGCGATCTGAAATCTGACAGACGGGGACGAATAATTGATCTGCTTTATCACATCCGGATCGCACAAATACGCTGTGCGCGAGCTGCGCGACGTTCCCGGCATGCCGAAGATCGATCTGATGTCGTACAACCAATTGCTTCGCAAGAAGTCCTTGCCTCGCGCCACCTACGTCTTCACCGATTTTGACCGCATTGATTTCTGGACGCGCGAACTGGCCGCCAAAGCCTATCGCTGCCTCACGGCCAACAATGCAAGGGCGCTGAATGATCCGGCCAGCGCGCGCACCCGGTTGCCCATGCTCAAGAAACTCCAGGGCGAAGGCCTGAACAGCTTTTCGGTATGGGACGCGGAGATGGATGGCTTGCCGGATCGGTATCCGGTATTCCTGCGCACACGCGCGGCGCATCGCGGTACGCAGACCGAATTGCTGACGACACCGGAAGAGGCTCGGTCTGCGCTCGACGAACTCGTCAGATCGGGGCTTTGCCTGTCAGATCTGATGTTTGTGGAATATTGCGCCGAGCCTATTGAGGATGGCTTGTTCCGCAAGCTTGCCGCGTATTGCGTGGGCGATGAAGTCATAACCGGAATGTCCGTCCACGATGAAAACTGGCACGCCAAGTATGGCAAGGAAGGTGTGGCGAGTGAGGCGCACTATCTCGACGAGATGCAGGCGGTGAAGGAAAACCGCCATGCTGCGGGGATTGCCGGGCATTTCAAGGCAGCAGGCATTTCCTTCGGACGGGCGGATTTCACGCTGGTGAAGGGAAAGGTCGAGGTCTACGAAATCAATACGAACCCGAACAATTCGCTGATTTTGGACCATCCATTCCCCTTGCGGGTTGAGACAGACGCCTTGTTCCATCAGCGTCTGGCCGAGGCGATGCGGGCCATTGATACGGAAACAGGTGGTGATCCCATCTTGATGGACCATCCAGACCTGGTCTCCCAGCGCAAGCGCGATGGCTATTTGACACGGCCGCGCTGGACTCCTTGATCACAGCATTGCGGCGGCGTGTGCACTGGCCCAGGCCCATTGGAAATTATAGCCACCCAGCCAGCCGGTAACGTCCACGCATTCTCCAATGAAATGCAAGCCCGGAACATGGCGGCTTTCCATCGTCTTCTGGTCCAGGCCGTCAGTGGCGATACCGCCCACGGTGACTTCGGCGGTGCGATAGCCTTCCGTGCCCATTGGGGTCACGCGCCAATCCTTGAGGAAGGCTGCGAATTCGTCGATGGCGACGTGGGAGAGGTCGGCCAGCCGGGCATCTTGTGCGATCGGGCCGAGATCTGCGATCAGGTCGGCGAGGCGGGCAGGGAAGTGGGCTTCCAATGCCTTGGCGAGCGTCTGTTTCGGCGCAGCCTGCTTGGCGGCGCGCAGGGCATCGCCCAGATCTGCCTTCGTCAGCAGGCTGAGGGACAGGGGGTCGCCCTGATGCCAGTAAGAGGAGGTTTGGAGCGCTGCAGGGCCCGAGAGGCCGCGATGGGTGAAGAGCAGGTCTTCATCAAAGCGCGCGCCGGGGACGCTGGCGAGCACGGGGGTAGCGACGCCGGAGATCGAGGCGAATTTTTCGCCCAGCTCACCCGAAAAGGTGAAGGGGACAAGGCCGGGCCGCGTTTCCACGATGTCATGCCCGAACTGGCGGGCGATGTCATAGGCCAGGCCGGTCGCGCCCATTTTGGGAATGGAAAGCCCGCCTGTGGCCACGATGAGCCGCTCTGCGCTGGCCGCGCCGCTGCTGGTCTCGACCGTGAACCGTCCATCCGTATGGGTCACGCCAGAAACTTCTGTGGAGAGGCGGATCTCCGCGTCGCCCTTGTCGCATTCGTCCAGCAGCATCTGGATGATGGCGCCGGATTTCTGGTCACAGAAAAGCTGGCCCTTGTGCTTTTCGGTATAGGTCAGGCCGTGGGCGGCCATGAGGGAAATGAAATCCCAGGCCGTGTAGCGGGCCAGCGCCGATTTCGCGAAATGCGGGTTCTGGCTGA
>NZ_DEXB01000048.1:18165-19128 GCF_002366485.1 Hyphomonas sp. UBA3195 | reverse complement strand
AAAAAGGAATCCGGCTCGGTCGCGACGGATCTGCTCAAGCGTTGCGGCGGGCTTACTTCGCGCGCGGCCTGGGCGGCAGAGCAGACCATGTCGGGCTCGAAAAATGCGTGGTCGATGGTGCAGGGGTGGTTTGGGCGCAAGGCGACGGAAGTCTGATGCACGCCGGCCTGCCTGTTCGCCGGCCTGCCTGTTTGCCGGGCAGTGTCGGCGTTCGGGCAGGCGATTGCTGACTCTGCGCTTGCTGGCCATCAGAATCCGCGCTAGTTCGACTCGTATAGACGAACTCCTCCCGGGAGAGAGCGGGTACCCAACCCCGCCGCCGAAGGCGCAACCGCCCCGGAAACGCTCAGGCAAAAGGACCGGGAGAGAGACAACACGCTGGAAAGAGACGGGCTGATGGTGCCGTCTCGCCGAAGGAGCAAGCCCGCATGCCGGGCGGAATCTCTCAGGCGCCCAGGACAGCGGGGGCGACGATGCGCAGCTTGAGGTTGCCCCGTCTCCTTATGAAAGGGCGTCATGGCCGACACGACGACAGAGAATTTGAAGCGCACGCCGCTCCATGCCTTGCACGAAGAGCTGGGCGCGAAGCTTGTGCCGTTCGCCGGCTATGAAATGCCGGTTCAGTATCCGATGGGCGTGAAGGACGAACACCTCTGGACGCGCACGCAGGCGGGCCTGTTTGATGTCTCCCATATGGGTCCATGCTTCCTGTCGCTGGCCGATGGCATTGGCGGCGGTGATGACGCGCATGCCGAGATCGCCGCGCTGGTCGAGACGCTGGTGCCGTCCGATATTGCGGGCCTCAAGGAGGGTCAGGCGCGCCTGACCGTGCTGCTCAGTGAAGAGGGCGGCATTCTGGACGACCTCATCATCACCCGCCCGATCGGCGAAGAAGCGCAGGGCTCGCTCTACATCGTCGTCAACGGCGCAGTGAAGGATACCGACTGGGCGCTCTTTGAGCGG
>NZ_DEXB01000048.1:1125-18152 GCF_002366485.1 Hyphomonas sp. UBA3195 | reverse complement strand
CTGGTCGAGACGCTGGTGCCGTCAGATATTGCAAGTCTCAAGGAGGGCCAGGCACGCCTGACTGTGCTGCTCAATGAAGAGGGCGGCATTCTGGATGACCTCATCATTACCCGCCCGATCGGGGAAAATGCGCAAGGTTCGCTCTACATTGTCGTGAACGGCGCTGTGAAGGAAGCTGACTGGGCGCTCTTTGAGCGGACATTTGAAGGCAAGGCCGTATTGACGCGCGCCGATGACCGTATCCTGTTCGCCCTGCAAGGCCCGAAGGCCGCTGATGTGATGAGCGACTTCTTCCCCGGCTGCGAAGATCTGAAATTCATGCGTCACATGCCGTTCGAGCTGAATGGATCGCGCTGCATCGTGTCGCGTTGTGGTTATACGGGCGAGGATGGGTTTGAAGTGCTTGTCTCGCCGGAGGCTGGCCTGCCGCTCGTCAAGGAAATGCTGACCGACGACCGGGTGAAGCCGATCGGTCTTGGCGCGCGGGATTCCCTGCGTCTCGAGGCTGGGCTTTGCCTCTATGGCCACGACATGGATACGACCCGCGACCCGGTCGAGGCAGACCTTGCCTGGGTGATCCAGAAGAAACGCCGTGAACGCGCTGACTTTCCGGGGGCGGAACGTATTATGAAGGCTCTCGCCGCCGGCCCGGCTGAAGTTCGTGTTGGTATCCAGCCGCTGGAGCGCGCGCCAGCCCGAGAGGGAACCGTGATCGAAGTTGATGGCAAAGCAGTTGGCATTGTCACGTCCGGTGGCTTTGGACCTAGTGTCGATGCGCCCATCGCAATGGGTTATGTGCGAGCAGACCTGGCTGAGCCTGGCACGAAAATCGACCTGATGGTGAGAGGCAAGGCGCGTCCCGCAGAAGTGTGCGCGCTGCCTTTCGTGGCACACAATTACAAACGCTGAGAGGGAATTGGGCATGACAACTTACTATACTGAAGACCATGAATGGATCACCGTGGATGGCGGTGTTGCCACGGTTGGGATCACCAAATACGCCGCCGAGCAGCTCGGCGATGTTGTGTTTGTCGAAGTGCCGGAAGCAGGTGCCAGCTTCGCCAAGGGCGACGACATGGCAGTGGTCGAAAGCGTCAAGGCGGCTTCGGATGTATACGCCCCCGTCGGCGGTGAAGTCGTGGAGGGCAATGCCGCCCTCGCTGACGCACCTGAGACGGTCAACGAAGACCCTGAAGACAAAGGCTGGTTTTGCAAGTTGAAACTGACCGATGCCGGCGAACTTGGATCGCTGATGAATGCGGATGCCTACAAGGCATTTTGTGACGGCCTGTAGGCGTTGATGGAGTAGCACATATGAGATACCTCCCCCTGACCCCGGAAGACCGTGCAGAAATGCTGGCGACCATCGGCGCCAAAACAGTCGATGAATTCTTCACGGACGTACCTGAAGCTGCGCGCCTCGGCAGCACGATTGAAGGCTTGCCGGACCATCAGGGGGAGCTCGCCGTCGAGCGCCACATGTCGAATCTCGCGGCCAAGAACCGGTCGGCCTCGTCCGGTCCGTTCTTTGTCGGGGCGGGCGCCTACAAGCATCATGTTCCGGCTACGGTCGACATGGTGATCCAGCGCTCTGAATTCCTGACGACCTATACGCCCTACCAGCCAGAAATCGCGCAGGGCACGCTGCAAACCTTGTTCGAATTCCAGACCCAGGTTGCGGCGATGACCGCCATGGATGTGGCAAACGCCTCCATGTATGACGGCTCCACGGCCTGCGCCGAGGCCGCCATCATGGCGACGCGCGTGACGCGCCGGAAGAAAGTGATCCTGGCCGGCGGGCTGCACCCGCACTATGCCGCCGCCACCAAAATGGTGTGCGAGGCGCAAGGGTTCGAAGTGGTCCAGTTGCCCGCAACTGTGGATGGCGAGAATGCGCTGGCCGATGCGGTAGACGATCAGACCGCCTGCGTCATCGGCCAGAGCCCGAACATTTTCGGCACGGTGACGGACCTTTCGAAAACTGCGGATGCGGCGCACGAAAAAGGCGCGCTGCTCGTCTCTGTTTTCACCGAAGCGGTCTCTCTGGGCCTCATCACACCTCCGGGTGAGATGGGTGCAGACATTGCCGTGGGCGAGGGCCAGTCCATCGGGAACGGACTCAATTTCGGTGGGCCCTATGTCGGCCTGTTCGCCTGTACCCAGAAATTGGTGCGCCAGATGCCGGGGCGCTTGTGTGGCGAGACGGTCGATGCGAACGGCAATCGCGGGTTCGTGCTGACGCTCTCGACGCGCGAACAGCATATTCGTCGCGACAAGGCGACCTCAAACATCTGCACCAATTCCGGACTCTGCGCGCTGGCCTTCACCGCGCACATGACGCTACTCGGGGGCAAGGGTCTGGAGCAGCTCGCCCTGCTGAACCATGAGGCGGCCTGTGATCTCGCCGATGCGCTGGAAGCCGTGCCAGGCGTAGAAATCCTGACGCCGCGCTTCTTCAACGAATTCGCCTTCCGCACCCCGATGGAC
Source organism: Hyphomonas sp. UBA3195 (assembly GCF_002366485.1). NCBI lineage: Bacteria > Pseudomonadati > Pseudomonadota > Alphaproteobacteria > Hyphomonadales > Hyphomonadaceae > Hyphomonas > Hyphomonas sp. UBA3195. The sequence goes on along the minus strand of NZ_DEXB01000048.1, from coordinate 15,665 downwards.
GCAGAAGCCGTTCTCGCCATGCTGGACGAGGCTGGCGTCGTCGGCGGCGTTCGCGCCAGCCGCCTGTTCCCCGGTGAGCATATGGGGGACGTGATTATTTGCGCCGCCACCGAATGCACGACACCGGAAGACATAGCCGCCTATGCCGCTGCCCTGAAGGAGATTATCTGATGACCGCAACCTCCAAGGTGAATCATAAGAGCTACGCTCAAGTTAGGGATTATGCGGAAAAGCTCGTAGCGGCTTCTTCAAGTGCCGTATCCGAAACTTATGATCGCAACAGCAAAGTCTTTGGTATGCGGCATGGGTCTCGTTGGATTTACCTGAATTGTGAAAATGCCGACAACATGTTCGTGTTTGACGCCTCTCTTTCTCAAAAGCTGCAGCCGAAATTGGAGCGCGTAGCCCGTATGAGAGTTCCCGCTAGAACCTACAAATCCAGTTATACCGGGTTTCAAAACAGGGGGGATTTCCCGCCTGGAAAATCTCACTCTGGCATCGCGTGGCACTTCGAGAGTTGGCGCGATCTATTTGAGATTCTTGAGGAGAAAGTTTGATGACCATGAACACACAAGGCCGCCCGACATCTCCTGTACAGGCTTCCAGCAAATCCGTGGACACTGTGTCCGGCTCGAAAGGCCTGTTGCAGGCCGAGGGCCTGATCTTCGAGATTGGCACCGAAGACACGACCGGCGTTGACCTGCCAAAGCCGAAAAACCGCACCGGCCGCCTCGGCGGAGTCGCGCGCAAGCAGGCGACCGGCCTGCCGGGCCTGTCTGAGCCGCAGACGGTGCGCCACTATATGCGCCTCAGCCAAAAGAATTACGCCATCGATCTTGGCCTGTTCCCGCTCGGCAGCTGCACGATGAAACACAATCCGCGTCTCAACGAGAAGCTCGCGCGCTTGCCCGGCTTTGCGGATATCCACCCGCTGCAGCCGCAGGCAACCGTGCAGGGCGCACTGGAACTGATCGACGAATTGGCCACTTGGCTGAAGACACTAACCGGCATGCCTGCGGTTGCGATGAGCCCCAAAGCCGGGGCGCATGGCGAGTTCTGCGGCATGATGGCAATCCGTCAGGCGCTGGTCGCGCGCGGCGAGGCCGAGACCCGCAAGCGCGTGCTGGTACCAGCCTCCGCGCACGGAACGAACCCGGCGACGGCGGTTCAATGCGGTTTCATCGTGGACGAGATCAAGGCCAATGCGCGCGGCCGCGTGGACATGGACGAGTTGAAAGCGAAGCTTGAAAAGTCTGATGATATCGCTGGCATCATGCTGACCAATCCGAATACGTGCGGCCTCTTCGAGACCGACATCAAGGAGATCGCCGACCTGATCCATGCTGCTGGCGGATACTTCTATTGCGACGGTGCGAACTTCAACGCCATCGTTGGTCGGGTCCGTCCCGGTGACCTTGGCGTCGATGCGATGCACATCAATCTGCACAAGACCTTCTCCACCCCTCATGGCGGTGGTGGACCGGGGTCCGGACCGACCGTCCTCTCAAATGCACTCGCGCCTTACGCGCCAGTGCCCTTCGTGGTGAAGGATGAAGACGGGGTCTTCCGCCTCGTGGAGGACATGGAAGGTGATGCGAGCGAGAGCTTTGGCCGCATGGTGGCCTTTCATGGCCAGATGGGCATGTTCGTCCGGGCGCTGACCTATATGCTCAGCCACGGCGCAGACGGCTTGAAGCAGGCCTCTGAAGATGCCGTGCTGAACGCCAACTATATTCAGGCGCGCCTGAAATCCGTCATGACACCAGCTTTCGATGGCTATTGCATGCATGAGGCATTGTTCTCCGATGCCTTCACGGCGGACGGGATCGAGACGATTGATATTGCGAAATCCCTCATCGATGAGGGCTATCATCCGATGACCATGTACTTCCCTCTGGTCGTGCATGGGGCGATGCTGATTGAGCCGACCGAGTCAGAATCGAAAGCCGAGCTGGATCGCTTTTGTGACTCGCTGGAGGCGATTGCCCGGCGTGCTGCACAGGGCGATGAAACGATGAAGGGCGCGCCCTATCTCGCCCCGATGCGTCGCCTGGACGAAACGCAGGCCGCCCGCAAGCCTGTGCTCAAGTGGACACCGCCAGAAACGAGTTCCGTCGCGGCGGAATAAGGATCAGGAAGCGTTCTGCACTGTTGAGCGTGACTTTCGGAAGAGCGCGCCCATTGGCCGTTCAAAATAGGTGTAGCTGAGCAGCGAGGCGATAATCGATCCGGTCACGCAGGCAAGCGCAAACGCGACATTGTCGAGCAGGCCAGGATGGCCGAGCTGGAAAACAGGCGCGAGAACGGGAATGTCTCCGAGGCGTCCGAACAGGACCCGTAGGGCTACGATGACGATCGTGTGCACGAGGTAGAGCGAATAAGAGGCGTCACCGAGCCGGACCATCGCAGCGAGTATTTTGCGCAAGGCTGGAAACAGGGCGCGCACGCTGCGAGGTCTAGTCTGACCAGCCAGCCAACCTGTCCAAAATGTAGCAAGTGTGCCCAAGCCGCCCACCAGAACTGCAACAATAGTGGCATTGACCCGCACGGATAGAGGGGCTGTTTCTCCCAGGCCGTAGAGCTGGAAAACCGCGATAGTCAGCAAAGCGCCGACACCCGCCGGGACAAGCCATGCCAAACGATCTTCAAGTTCCAGCGTGACGAGTCCGTAGATGAGCGCGGCACTCGGCAAGCCGAACATCATGACGCGGCCCCATTGAAGTGTGTAATCGGTTTGGGGCCCCTGCAGGCACAGGAACGCCACCATCCATAGCGTGGCGACCAGCATCACGATCCCACCTCGCCACGCAACTCCGGACGCGACGAGCATTGCTGTGGCGGCGCCGAACAGAAATTCCATGGTCATGGGCGAGAAAAACAGCGACAGGAAATCGGTAACGATCGGGCCGGACAGTCCAGACATCCATCCTGCGATGACTGCAGCTCCCCAGCCAAGCAACGCATAGGGCCACCAGGATCTGCGAAGCAGCAAGACGAGGCTGAACGCGAGATAGAAATAGACTTCATGGATCAGCGTCCACCCCACCACAAGTACCGGCTCCTTTTCCTGTGGAATCAGCAGGAAGGACTTGATGATATAGATCCAGTCTGGCTCCGGACGCGACGTGACTTGCAACGTTTCGACCATATTGCCCAACTGGAAATAGCCGAGCAGACCGACTGTGGTGATACCGGCAAACAGCCACCAGACCGGATAGACCCGGGTCAGCCGACGGAACACGAAGTTCAGAGCTGTCTGGATGCCGGGCTTCAATTCGTAGGTCACGGCGACCATGATGAAGCCGGAGATCACGAAGAACAGGTCGACCCCGGCGAAACCATTCGTCACAATGCCGCCAAGCCAAGCCAACTCGCCGCCACCATTATGGACGATGCCGCGAGTTTCGTGGGCTCTGGTGTGATAGAGAACGACCAGGAGGGCCGCCACTCCACGCAGGACCTGAACAGACTGCAGTTTCATTCCGGGCCTCACGCAACACTTCATCCCGCCCTGCGCGCGGAACGAGCGGGCAATCTGTAGCAATCAGGTAACGCAGACACCAGACTTTGACCACATCATGACGATATCGCTGGCGGCGCCCGCTTCTTTTCCCATATTCAGCTTAATGGCCGATGACGAAACCCACATGAAAACGGAACAGACCGCAGCTTCCTCAAAGCCTGCGGCGGGGCTGCGCAATGGTGTGAACGTAGCGTTCCGCCAGATTTTGGCGCTTACCGGTCTGATCATGATCGTGGTGGCCATTCCAATCGCTTTCGTCACGCCGATCATTCCTGTTGGCTTGCCGATTGCCATTCTTGGTGTCGTGCTGCTGGGGCGGAACGCGATGTGGGGCAGGCGGTGGATGGAGAGCGTGTTGGCAAGGCATCCCCGGGTCGAACGGTTTGCGCCAAACTGGCTGATGCGCTTGGTGTTCGGCCGAGACAAGAAAGACCCGTCTCAACCGGAACAGTAGAAACAAATTGCGGCAAATCCGGCCGGGCAGGCAAGAATTTCACGCGTGTTTCCGGCTCAGGCCTTGAAGCCGGAAGAAATGTCAGCAGTATGCGCCAAACCTTTCTGCGGACACGGGGCGAAATGAAATGCGAATACTTTATGGGCTGGCAGCTGTTTGCGCTGCGGCACTCCTGCTTTCAGCGTGCGGTGGAGGCGACGATGCCGACAAGGCTGCGTCGTCGGAAGACGCGTTCGACCGCAATCCCTATCCCTCCACATATGCGCCCTATCCGAATGCGCCTGTCCTGATCACCAATGCCACAATCCTCGATGGCGAAGGTAACCTGATCGAAGATGGCAGCCTGCTGTTGCAGGATGGCAAGATCGTCGCACTAGGCGCCGATATCGAAGCCCCGGATGGTGCCGAGACCATTGATGCGACAGGTCGCTGGGTGACTCCGGGCATTATCGACAATCACAGCCATCTCGGCGTCTATCCCTCGCCCGGTGTGACCGCGCACGGCGATGGCAACGAAATTTCTGCGCCGGTCACAGCGGAAGTGTGGTCGGAGCACGGTGTCTGGCCGCAAGATCCAGGCTTCACGCGGGCGATAGCCGGAGGCATCACCTCGCTTCAGGTGCTACCGGGCAGCGCAAACTTGTTCGGCGGGCGCGGCGTGATCCTCAAGAACGTGCCGAGCCGGACCGTTCAGGGCATGAAATTTCCGGACGCGCCCTATACGCTGAAGATGGCCTGCGGCGAGAATCCCAAGCGCGTGTATGGCTATGGCGGCGGGCGTTTTCCTGGTGGCGCCCCTTATTCTCGGATGGGCAACGTGGCGGGATACCGGCAAGCCTGGATCAAGGCTGCAGAATACAAGCGCAAATGGGAGAAGTACGAGGACGAAGGCGGTGAACCACCTGCGCGTGATCTCGAACTGGACACGCTCGCGGGTGTGCTGAATGGCGACATCCTCGTGCACATGCATTGCTACCGCGCCGATGAGATGGCGCAAATCATGGATATGTCGAAGGAGTTTGGCTACAAGGTCACCGCCTTTCACCATGCCGTTGAAAGCTACAAGATTGCCGACAAGCTGGCCGAATATGGTGCGTGTTCTTCCATGTGGGCCGATTGGTGGGGCTTCAAGATGGAAGCCTATGATGGCGTCCGTGAGAACATCCCGATGGTCCACAAGGCCGGCGCGTGTGCCATCGTCCATTCGGACAGTGATGTCGGTATTCAACGTCTCAACCAGGAAGCCGCCAAGGCATGGTCTGATGGTTTGAGGGCAGGTATCGATATTCCGAAAGAGGTCGCTTGGACGTGGCTTTCGCTGAACCCGGCCAAGTCATTGGGCATTGACGATCGTACGGGCAGCCTGAAGCCCGGCAAGATGGCGGATGTCGTCGTCTGGTCCGATGACCCGTTCAGCGTCTACGCCAAGGCAGACCAGGTCTTTATTGACGGCGCGCTGATGTTTGACCGCGACCATCCTGAGACCAATCCTGTGATGGATTTTGAAATAGGCCAACCTGGTGAAGGAGATCGCAAATGATCCGTACACTACTTACAAGCGTTGCCGCCTTGGGTCTCGCAGCGGCGCCCGCGTACGCCGATACGTTCGTCATTCGCGGTGAAACGGTCTGGACCGGCACCGCTCAAGGTATGATCGAAAACGGCGTTGTTGTCATCGAGGACGACCGGATTGTCACGGTCGGCGGGGCAGATACTGAAGTGCCAGGTGGCGCCACCGAGATTTCCGCTGAATGGGTCACGCCTGGTCTGATCGCCTCCTTTGCCCGAACAGGCCTGGTTGAAGTTGGCGCGGAAGATTCTACGAATGACACGGCGGCGGCAATGTCTCCGTTTTCAGCCGCGCTGAATGCAGCCGATGGGTTCAATCCGGACGCCACTGCGATTGATGTCACCCGGATCGAAGGTTTTACGCGCCTGGTTGTTGTACCCAACACCGGCAATGCGCTATTTGCCGGGCAGGGTTTCGTAGCTGATACGAGCGGTGATCTCGATACGGAGCTGGATGAGAAGGCGTTCACCTTCATCAAGCTCGGTGAAGCAGGCGCGGGTCTTGCTGGCGGCTCGCGGCAGTCTGCCATGACGCTGCTGCGGGCGGCGCTGGATGATGCGCGCAGCTATCCAGCGCGCTACATCACGCAGAATGATGGTGCGGTTCTGAACCGGATTGATGCACAAGCGCTGTCGCCCGCCGCACGGGGCCAGCAGTTAATCTTGATTGAAGCGAGTCGTGCCAGTGACTTGAATGCCGTGATGGATCTGGCCGAGGAGGAGCCGTCACTGAAGATCGTGATTGTCGGCGCGGACGAAGCGTGGCGTGTGGCGCCACGGCTGGCCGAGATGGATATCCCGGTGATCATCAATGCGTTTTCCAATCTTCCGGGCTCGTTTGAGAAACTGGCAGCGACATCTGAAAATGCAGCGCGACTGGCCGCAGCAGGCGTTACATTTGCCATTGCCAATGTTGGGGATAGCAGCCATCAGGCGCGGCTTGCGACACAGCTTGCCGGCAATGCAGTCGCCAACGGACTGAGCTTCGATGATGCTTTGGCGGCGTTGACCACCGCCCCGGCGGACATGTTCGGCCTGACGGGGTATGGTCGCCTCGCGCCCGGCGCACCCGCTGATGTGGTTGGTTGGGACGGGGATCCTTTGGAGGTCGCGTCTGCACCCATCGCTGTCATCATTGCCGGCGAGCAGCAGTCACTCGAGTCCCGCCAAACGCGACTGCGTGACCGTTATCTCAGCCTGGATGAGAGTGAACGGCCGCGCGCTTTTACACGGCCATAACACTAAGACTTGGCGCGAGCGTTCAGACTTTCGATCAGTTCCGGCGTGATGGTTCCTGTCACGTCGAGAGACTGAGCGGTTTGATAGTCGCGAATGGCGGTCGCTGTATCCGGGCCAAGGGCTCCATCGGCGGAGCCAATGTTGTAGCCAAGTACGGTCAGGGCCTGCTGTGTCGCGCGTACTTGAGCCGCATTCCCGATGTTCCATGATTGCGCGCCGAACCGGCCATTGGCTGCTGCGTTGGCGCGGGAGGCGGTCCAGTCTTCAGACTGTACACGGGCATGGTTCACCGCTTCTGGTGAGACGCGCTTGGAAATTTCCATGACTTTTGCCGGTGCGCCTGCGTCGCCATTCTTGGCAGCGACCATGAACCAGTAAAGGGCTTCGGTCAGATTTGGGCTGATGCCGAGGCCTTGCTCGTACAGTACGCCGAGATTGTATTGGCTATCGACAATGCCGAACTCCGCGCCTTTTCGAAACCATCCAACGGCACCCGCATAGGTTTGCTCGCCGCCCTCGCCCTCAGCCATGAAGACGGCAAGGTCATGCATTGCTTTCACGTTGCCACCGTTTGCAGCCCGTTCCGTCCATTCCCGGGCCAGTGTCAGATCCTTCGGTACACTCGTACCTTTTTCATGCAATTTTGAAAGCGTGTACTGAGCAATTGGCAGGCCCTTCTCTGCGGCCTGCCGCATCAGGACTGCGCCGCCTTTCAAGTTGCCATCGGCAAGCTGCTGTTGCGCTAGTTGGAATTGCGCGATGCCGTTCCCGGATGCTGCGGCATTTGCCAGCGTGTCGACTTTCGGGATCGGCGGGTAGCTCGTGGTCGGCTCAATACGCGCGGTCGCGATCATTGGCGTTGGTTCAATCAGTTCAGCCATCGGGTCGGATGGCTCTTCAGATGGTGCAACCTCGCCGCTCTTGTCTGCGGCCGCAGTCTCCAAGTCAGTTGGCGGCGCGACATCATCTTCGAACAGAAGGGCATCATCGGATGACTCGGCGGCTTCTGCGGGTGGCAATTCTGTTTCAATTAGACTCGCAGCCGCCCCATCGACGGGCGCGGCCAGTTCGGTTACCGAAGTCGGGGCCTGCTTACCGCGCAGATAAAGGTACCCGCCCACAGTGGCGCCCGTGATGATAACGGCTGAGGCCGCAGCATAGAGTGGGAGCTTTCCGTTTCCGAAGCGCAAGCCTTTGTCAGCCTGATCACTTGGAGGTGCAATCGATGGGGAAGAATCCTTGCGACCCGACGACGCCGCAATCGCAGCGCGGCGAGCCATGTCGATATAGTTCGCAGCCGGCGAGGCGGCCTCAGGCTCGTCTTCTAGCGCCTCTGTAAACTCAGGGTCGGCGAATGTTTCTCCGGCCGGATCGACTTCCGTGTCGAATTCATCGTCTTCGAAAATATCCGATTCACGTGGCTCGGCAGAATTGTCCCCGTAGTCCTCAAGCTCGGCAAGTGCATCAAATCCGACTGGGGAAGGAGCTTCATCAGCATCGGCGAATGCGTCGTAGAAATCGTCTTCTGCATTGTCCGGATCTGCGTCAACTTCGAATTCGTCCTCGACGAGATCGTAGTCTTCTTCATAAGCATTTGACTTGGCGTTCGTCCCAGCTTCTATCTCGACTTCGTCGACTTCCTCTGTTTCGGTCCAGTCTGTGAGGAATGCGTCGCTGGTATCGTCATCTGCAATGTCCTCGGGCAGGCCGGGCTCAAACACTGCATCATATTCATCCGAGAGAAGATCAGACGATGCGTCTTCCTCTTCCTGGAATTCTTCGAGCAGGCGATCAGTCTCGTTCAGCGCATTCATGGTTGCCAAATCAGTTGGCTCGACTGCACCGGACTTGGAGGGCGCAGCGGTGTCTTCGAGCATTTCCAATCGCGTCGCGAGTGACGCCATCGCCTTCTGGATTGGCGAGAGGGATGCGCTGGTCTGGGTTTGCGCCTGCTCGAGTTTATCGGTGACACTTGATATCGCTTCGGAGAGCTTCAGGTCTGCGCGCTTGCGGTTCTCATCAATCTCGGTAGCGAGGGTCTGCAGGGCCTTGTCCTGGCGCGCTTGCAGGCGGTTGGCGACGGTCGAAACCTGATCCCCAATCTGGGAAATTGCCTCGGCGCTACGCTGCTCACTTGCATTGACCCGCTTGTCGAGGTTTGCGCCAAATTCTTCCATCCGTGTGCCGACCAGGTCACCAATCCGTCCGATCTCGGACGAGACCTTGTTCATGTCCTGAGTCTGACGATCTTCGCCTGCGACCAGTTTTTCGCGAACTTCGTTCAGACCGGTCTGAAGTTCGGCAACGGCTTCCTCACTGGCGCCCGAGGCCGCACGAGATATTTCTTCGGCCAGTTCTGCGCGGGCCGTGTCGACGGTACTGCGGACAGTCGTCATGATTTCGTCGAAGCGCGATTCAAACTCTGCCCGAAGGCGGTCCGCCAAATCAGGCTCGACCGTTTTCGACAGGGTCTCGATCTTGGCGTCAAGATTGTTGAATGTGGACTCAAGGCTGAGCAGGGCCGCATCCGTGGTGGTTTCTGCTCGGTTCAACCGGTCCTGTGTTTGAGCCAGTGTGGTTTCGACAGTCGCCAGGGATTTCGTAATCTTCGTCTCGACACTTTCCAGACGTGCATCGCTCTTGTCGACCTCAGACAGACGCAAGTTCACATGCGTTTCCAGATTGGATAGACGATCGGCAAGCTCGCGGGCTGTGCCCTCGGCGCGCAACTCTGCTTGGTCCACGGCGCGCTCGACGCGAGAGGCCGCATCGGACAGGGTCTGTTCGACCTTCACTTCCATGTTTTCAACGCGGTCGGTCAGCTCGGTGAAGCCTGTCTCGACCCGGCCCTGAATGGCTTGGGCCTCATTCTGAGCCAGTTCGCTTTCTTCGAAGACATGGCTGGCAAGTTTGCCTAGCGCCTGTTCGAGTGATTTCAGCGCTTCGAGATTTTCGCGGGTCGTGTCGTCGGCTTCAAGCTTCTGCACTTTTGCCTGCAAAGCGGAATGTGTGACCTTCAGTTCTTCGATCAGGCTGTCCACATGGCCTGCTACGGCAGCAGAATTTTGCTCGGCCTCTTCCAGGCGAGCCACCAGGCCGAGGATCGTGTGGTCCATACCCGTTATGGCAAGTGTGGAGCGCGCTTCTGTTGCCTCAATGCGGCGCGTCAACGTGTCGAGCGTGTCGTTCGCCGCGTTTGCCGTTGGTCGGCGATTCTGGAAAGGATACGCAACTTCGTTTGGCCTGGGGGCATCGACCGACATAAGTAGCCGGTTCAGATACTCCCCCAAGGTGATGCCTTCAGCATGCGCTGCCTCGCGAGCGGCGTCGCGCGCGCGCTGGTCAATTCCTTTGACGCTCCAGGGCCCCGTCTGGCTCATCCCCACTCTCCTAAGCACTCATTTTGCCCGCGATTGTTAATGCTTCGGGCAAAATCATTCAGATTCAGCATCGGTGATGACAGGAGCCGGATTAAGGGCAGGTTAAAGGTAAAGAAAACCTCCAAATCCGGTAACTCTACCAAGGGAATCTGCGGGGAAACGAAGAATGCCAAAAAAGTTTACGTTGACGTTCGCGTAAGCCTTGATCTAGATTTGCGGAATGATGAACAACAAGCTCTCCAAGATTTCCGCTGCGGATTCCCGCACCTACACAATTTCCGAGCTTGCTCGCGAGTTTGGCGTTACGCCGCGGGCGCTGCGTTTCTACGAGGACAAGGACATGCTCCATCCCGCTCGGGATGGCATGACCCGGGTCTATTCCAATCGGGATCGCGCGCGGCTCACCATCATCGTGAGGCTAAAGCGTCTCGGCCTGCCGCTTGCCGATATCCGTGAAATCCTAGACCTTTACGTGCTCGATGACGGACAGCGCGCTCAGATGCGAATGTCGCTCGACAAGTTCCGCAAGCAAGTGAAGGAGCTGGAAATTCAGAGAGGCGACATCGACACCGCCCTGACGGAGTTGCGCAAGGGCATCTCATGGCTGGAAACGCAAATAGCGAATACCGGCCCGTCTGATGAGAACAAGCGACAGCTTGCGGCATATGACGAAATTGCCCGCAGGCAGCTCGACGAAGTCTGATCTGCATCGACCAAATTGTGCCCCACCCAGCAGATGCTACGGTGGGGCAAATTAATTTGTACAAGCGCGCCGCAGATATCTGCGATTTTCGTGCTTTATTGACAGGAAATACAAAATGCCACGTTACGACGCGCCGATCCGCGACATGCAATTCATCCTGCAGGACCTGTTGCAGATCCAGAACTATTCAAACCTGCCGGGTTTCGAAGAGGCCACGCCGGACCTGGTGAATGCCATCCTCGAGGAGGGAGGCAAATTCGCCAAGGAAGTCCTGTTTCCGCTCAACGCTGTGGGCGACCAGCAAGGGTGTGTGCGCGGCGATGACGCCAGTGTAAAAACCCCGGATGGCTTTCCAGAAGCTTATAAACAACTCGTTGAAAACGGCTGGCCTTTGTTGTCGGCCGATCCGTCCATGGGCGGTCAGGGGCTTCCGCACGTTGTAAACATTGCTTGGACTGAAATGGTATCATCGTCGAACATGGCGTTCGGGATGTATCCGGGGCTGACGCACGGTGCCTATCAGGCGCTGATGGCGGGTGGCTCCGATGAACTCAAGGCCAAGTACGGGCCGAAGATGGCGTCGGCCGAATGGGCCGGTACGATGAACCTCACCGAGCCGCATTGCGGCACGGATCTGGGCCTGATGAAAACAAAAGCCGTGCCGCAGGGCGATGGCTCCTACAAGATCACAGGCCAGAAGATCTGGATTTCCGGCGGCGAGCAGGATCTGACGGAGAACATCATCCACCTCGTGCTCGCCCGCATCGAAGGCGCGCCAGAAGGCATCAAAGGCGTTTCCCTGTTCGTTGTGCCGAAATACATGGTGGGTGAAGATGGCTCGCTGGGCGAGCGCAATGCCTGTTCCTGCGGTGGCCTCGAAGAAAAAATGGGCATTCACGGGAATGCGACCTGCGTCATGAATTATGACGGCGCGACAGGCTTTCTTGTTGGCGAAGAGCATAAAGGCATGCGCACCATGTTCGTCATGATGAATGAGGCGCGCCTCGGCGTGGGCCTGCAGGGTCTGTCCCAAGCCGTCGTCGCCTATCAGAATGCAGTCGATTTTGCGAAGGACCGTCTTCAGGGGCGTTCCCTGACCGGGCCGAAAGCACCTGAAAAGCCTGCCGATCCGATCATCGTTCATCCGGACGTGCGCCGCATGTTGATGGACCAGAAGGCATTCCTCGAAGGCGCGCGCGCGCTGACTTACTGGACGGCCTTCCAGGGTGACCTTCAGCACAAATCTCCAGATGAAAAAGTGCGGGAAAAGGCGGGCGACTATATGGCCCTTCTGACGCCGGTCATCAAAGCATACCTGACCCATATGGGCTTTGAGAAAGCCAATCAGGCGCTGCAACTTCACGGCGGCTCTGGCTTTACGCGTGAATGGGGTCTGGAGCAGATCGTCCGCGATTGCCGTATCACTCTTATTTACGAAGGCACCAATGGCGTGCAGGCGCTCGACCTCGTTGGCCGCAAGCTGGCGTCCAATGGTGGCCGGGCTGTCTTCAGCTTCTTTGGTGAAGTTGACGAATTCATTAATTCAGCCGATGGCGATGCCGATATGGCCCCGTTTATCGAGGGCCTGACGACACTGAAGGCCCAGTTGCAGGAGGCCACAACCTGGCTGATGCAAAATGGCATGACCGATTTCAACAATGCGGGCGCTTCCAGCCACGATTACCTGCACCTGTTTGGCCTCACAGGCTTGGCATTCATGTGGGCGAAAATGGCCAAGATTGCGCTGGAGAAGAAGGCGGCGGGCGATCCCTTCTATGAAGAGAAGCTCACAACCGGCTATTATTTTGTGGACCGGATGGTGCCGGATGGTGCTGCACACCTGGCCAAGGTGAAGACCGGCGCGAAGTCGATGATGGCCTTGCCAGCGGAGGCGTTTTAGCGCGCCAGTCCGATTTTGATGGCGCGTGGCCCAAATAAGTGGGTTTCACGCGCTATCACACAAAAAAATTATGCGATTCCGCTCGTTCTGACGTTGGGAGAGGGCTGGGAATTCCTCGGAGCGACGCTTACATGTTTACGTGAACGTAAGCGGCAAGCAAAAGCCGCCCATAGCGGAGGAAGACGAATGCAGGCCAGCCCACTAGATGTCCCGAAGGCCAATTGGCGCCAGGACGAAGAGCTCGAGATTTTCTCTGACGCTGTTGGCCAGTTCTTCGAAAAGGAATGCGTGCCGCATGTGCCCCAGTGGCGCAAGGACGGTATTGTTCCGATGGAAATCTGGAAAAAGGCTGGCGAAATGGGCCTGCTCGGCGCATCCGTGCCCGAAGAATATGGCGGCGCGGGTGGTGATTTCCGTCATGAAGCCATCATCATCGAACAACAGCAGTGGAAGGGTGTCGACGGATTCGGCATAACCCTGCACAATGCGATTATTGCACCCTATATCGTCGCCTATGGCACCGAAGAACAAAAGCGGCGTTGGCTGCCCGGCATTTGTTCGGGCGAACTCGTAACCGCCATTGCGATGACGGAGCCCGGTGCAGGCTCTGACCTGCAGGGCATGAAAACGACCGCCAAGCGCGATGGCGACGAATATGTCATCAATGGCTCGAAGACCTTCATCTCGAATGGCCAGACCGCAAACCTGATCCTCGTTTGCGTGAAGACGGACCCGACCCAGGGCGCCAAGGGCATTTCGATTGCCGTTGTCGAGACAGACAAGGTGGAAGGCTTCCGCCGCGGCCGGAACCTTGAAAAGGTTGGCCAGCATGCTGCGGATACATCGGAGCTGTTCTTCGATGAAGTGCGTGTGCCAGCTTCCAACCTTCTTGGCGAAGTCGAGGGCAAGGGCTTCATCCAACTGATGCAGAAACTGCCGCAGGAGCGCCACATAATCGGCCTTCAGGGCGTCGGCATGATTGAGCGTGCAATTCACGAGACCGTCGAATATGTGAAGGGCCGCAAGGCGTTCGGCGGTACGATTTTCGATTTCCAGAACACCCAGTTCAAACTGGCCGAATGCAAGACCGAAGCGACCGTCGCCAAAGTGTTTGCCGATCATTGTACGGAGCGCCTGCTCAAGGAAGAGCTCGACGCCGCCACCGCGTCCATGTCGAAATACTGGATCTCTGATCTCCAGTGCAAGATCGTCGACGAGTGTCTCCAGCTGCATGGTGGGTTCGGCTACATGGACGAATATCCGATCGCCCAGATGTATGCAGATGCGCGCGTTCAGCGTATCTATGGCGGCGCCAATGAAGTCATGAAAATGCTGATCGCGAGGACGCTCTAGTTTCCCATGCCTGACAGTCATCTCATTCGTGATGTCTTTCCGAAGCCGAGCCCGTCCTCGACATCGCTTGGCTTTGAACTCCTGGCGCTCGACATGAAAGCGCTGACAACCCGGGTGCGCTTTGAAGGCCGCCCGGAGTTCTGCAATCCGGCAGGCGTTATCCAGGGCGGCTATCTTGTCGCCATGATGGATGATACGATTGGCATGCTCGCCGGAATGAAGGCGGGCAAGACGAAGCTCCCTTCGACGGTTGATTTGCATACCCATTTTCTACGACCTGTCCGCAAGGGCGTCATCGAAGTTACAGCGCGTCTAAGGAATGTCGGCCGCGCCATGTTGTTCGCGGAAGCCGAACTGTTTGATTCCCGCGGCAAGGAAGCTGCCCGTTCCACCGCGAGCCTGACCCTCAATCCGGTACT
>NZ_DEXB01000048.1:402-902 GCF_002366485.1 Hyphomonas sp. UBA3195 | reverse complement strand
ATCACCGCGCTCAGCCTTGCGACCCAAGTCCTGCAAGCCATCCGTGACCGGAATGAACTCGACACGTCCAAGGTGGACGATGTTGTTCTTGGCTGCGTCAGCCCGGTGGGCGAGCAGGGCGCAGACATCGCGCGCGTCGCCGTTCTGAATGCTGATTATGCTGAAACGACCGCGGGCGTTCAGGTTGACCGCTTCTGCGCCTCCGGCCTCGAGGCCTGTAACATGGCCGCGTCCAAAGTCATGACCGGCGAGGCAGATATGGCCATCGGCGGCGGTGTTGAAAGCATGAGCCGCGTGCCAATGGGCGCGTCCGGTGGCGCGTGGTCTTCCGACCCGCAAGTCGCCCTCAAGACCTATTTTGCCCCACAGGGCATTGGCGCTGACACGATCGCCACCAAGTATGGCTTCTCCCGCGATGACGTCGATGCGTTTGCGGTCGAGAGCCAGAAACGCGCCGCAACGGCTTGGAAAGAAGGCCGCTTTGCCAAATCCATCGTTCC
>NZ_DEXB01000048.1:0-200 GCF_002366485.1 Hyphomonas sp. UBA3195 | reverse complement strand
AAGGAAATGGGCGAGAAGTTCGGCCTCAAGCCGCGCGCACGCATCCGCGCGATGGCGTCCATCGGTTCCGAGCCGGGCATCATGCTGACCGGCCCGACCTATGTGTCCCAGAAGGTCCTTAAGAAGGCCGGCATGGAAGCCAGTGACATCGACCTGTACGAACTGAATGAAGCCTTCGCATCGGTCGTCCTGCTGATGAT
>NZ_DEXB01000030.1:5407-7854 GCF_002366485.1 Hyphomonas sp. UBA3195 | reverse complement strand
GCCAATCAGGCCTACCAAGCAAGTTTCCCAACGTCGCGACAGCGATCCCGGCTTCACCGAAAAGGCAAGCGGGCGCCGCGCTCCGGAAAGCAGAGAAGATGTACGCGGGTGCAGTAGTCAAAACCGATTTTCCTGTACTGCCCATGGGGCAGTCGGGTCGGCGTGACCGTATCCTCCCCCTAAATTTACAGACCGGCCCTGCGGCTGGCTTGAGGTGCGTTGACGCATCCAAAGCTGCTGCGCCGGCTCATAAGGTTCCTTTACATGAGCAAACTCATGCTAATCGACGCCTCGCACACGGAAGAGACCCGTGTTGCGATCGTCAACAATGGTCAGGTCGACGACTTTGACTTTGAAACAACTGGCAACGAACAACTCCGCGGAAACATCTACCTCGCAAAAGTAACGCGTGTAGAGCCGTCGCTTCAGGCGGCATTCGTTGAGTATGGCGGCAATCGCCACGGTTTCCTGGCCTTCAGCGAAATCCACCCCGACTATTACCAGCTGCCCGCGGAAGACCGCGAAGCCCTGCTGAAGGAAGCAGCCGAAGAGGCCGCTGCCCAGATCGAAGACGACGATGATGAAGATGGCGATGCAGTCGACATCGACGATGAAGACGACGTCGACAACGATGCAAGCGACGATGACTCTGACGAGTCGGAAGACTCCACCGATAATGAAAGCGGTGAAGCCAAGGCTGCCGCCGCACCCCGCCGGAAGAAGTCCAGCCGGGCTTCGATCTCCAAGCGCTACAAGATCCAGGAAGTCATTCGTCGCCGTCAGGTGATGCTTGTCCAGGTCGTCAAGGAAGAACGTGGCAACAAGGGCGCAGCCCTGACCACCTATCTCTCCCTCGCCGGTCGCTACTCGGTCCTGATGCCGAACACGCCGCGCGGCGGTGGCATTTCCCGCAAAATCGTCAATGGCGCAGACCGCAAGCGCCTGAAATCCATCGTCTCCGAGCTGGATGTGCCGGACGGCATGGGCCTGATCGTGCGGACCGCAGGCGCCAAGCGCACCAAGGCCGAGATCAAGCGTGACTATGAATATCTTTCCAAGCTTTGGGAAAACATTGTCGAGAAGACACTGACATCCGAAGCTCCAATGCTGATCAATGCCGAGGGCGGTCTCGTCCACCGGGCAATGCGCGACATGTTCGACAAGGATATCGAGGAGGTCCTTGTTCATGGTGAAGAGGCCTATCGCGAAGCGAAGGATCTCGCCAAGCTCATCATGCCGAGCCAGTCCAAGAAGGTTCAGCAATGGAAAGAGGAAGACCCGCTTTTCGTGGCCGAAGCGGTCGAGCAGCAGCTCGATTCCATCTACTCCCCGACCGTCCAACTGAAATCCGGCGGCTATCTCGTCATCAACCAGACCGAAGCCCTGGTTGCGATCGATGTGAACTCCGGCAAGTCGACACGTGAGCGCAACATTGAGCAGACTGCGGTGCGCACGAACCTCGAAGCTGCGGAGGAAGCCTGTCGCCAGATGCGCCTGCGCGACCTGGCTGGTCTCATCGTGATCGATTTCATCGACATGGACGAGAACAAGAACAATCGCGCCGTCGAGAAAAAGCTGAAGGATCACCTCAAGGTGGACCGGGCCCGCGTCCAGCATGGTCGCATCTCGCAGTTCGGCCTGATGGAAATCTCACGCCAGCGTCGCCGTCAGGGCGTGCTGCAGGCAACCTCCGATCCGTGCGAAGCGTGTAACGGCACTGGCCGTCGCCGCTCTATCCCGTCGGCGGCACTTCAGCTGATCCGGGCCATCGAGGCCCGCGCCTCCATGGGCGGCCTGAAAGCCATTTCCGTGAAGGCTCCGACCGATGTCGCGCTCTACCTGCTAAACAACAAGCGCGAAGCGCTGGTCGAAGTCGAACAGGTGGCCGGCTTTGCTGTCTCGATTCACTCGTCAGAAGACATGCTGCCCGGCGATTTCGTGATCGATGCAGAGCGCGACCCGAACGGAAAGCCGAAGAAGCGCAAGCCACCACGCTCGCTCGCCAAGCCGAGCAAGCAAATCGTCAGTGATGACGAGGATGAAGATGACGAGAGCGAAGACGACACGTCCGAAGCCTCTGCTGATCAAGATGACGAATCCACAGGCACCCGCCGCAAGCGCCGTCGGCGCCGAGGCGGTCGTGGCCGCAAACAAGAGGCAGCTGAGTCGCAAGACGATGAATCCCGGCTCGACGGCGAGGACGCCGAGGATGACGGCGATGACACCGCCGAGGCCGCGTCAGACAGTGACGACGACTCAGAGGATGGCGCCCCTCGCAAGCGCCGCCGCCGGGGCCGTCGCGGAGGTCGTCGGCGGCGCCGGTCTTCAGACACCCGCACCGAGGCAACCGATGGAGCGCCAGCAGATGGCGGTGCCTATCTGGACGGCCTCGCTGCGAGTGCTCCGGAAATGCTGGACGATATTCCGCCGAGCGAAGCCAAGGTAAG
>NZ_DEXB01000030.1:4680-5145 GCF_002366485.1 Hyphomonas sp. UBA3195 | reverse complement strand
GCCTGCGCCGGAACCAAAGCCTGAGCCAGAGGCCGAACCCGCCATGGCCGACCAGGCTGCGCCCGAACCGGCCCCTGAGCCCGCAGCCAAGCCGGCCAAGAAAGCCGAGCCCAAACGCTCCGGCTGGTGGTCCCGCGCCAAGCGCTAGGCNNCCGCCGAGCGAAGCCAAGGTAAGCGAAGAACCCGCTGCGGAAGACACTCCGAGCAAGGCACAGGCTGAAGAGACCGCTCCGTCTGAGGCGCAGGCGGAAGATGCCCCAGCCGACAGCGAAGAGAAGCCGGCCAAACCGAAGCGCCCCCGCCGCTCACGCGCCAAGAAAAAGGACGCAGCCGTGGCCGCTGAAACCAGCAGTGAGGCAGAGGCCAGTGAACCGGCCAAGGCCGAGCCTGCGCCAGAAGCTGAGCCGATCGTTGAAGCCAAACCAGACCCCGTGGCCGAAAAGCCTGCGCCGGAACCAAAGCCTG
>NZ_DEXB01000030.1:0-4529 GCF_002366485.1 Hyphomonas sp. UBA3195 | reverse complement strand
GGTCCCGCGCCAAGCGCTAGGCGATCAGTTCCCCAAGACAAAAAAAAAGGCCGGAGCAGCAATGCTCCGGCCTTTTTCATTGATGCCAAAAACTTATGATTACTCAGCTGCTGCTGTCACACTCACGGGAAATTGTTCCGTGTCTTGCTGATACAGGTCAGGCAAATACGGCCCAGCAGGAATACCCTGTCCCACAGTCCCGGCAGCCAGTGCATTTGCTTGGCGCGCCAAAGGTATGTAGTTGGGCGATCCTTTTTCAATGGCTGATATAATCGCTTGGGCGAGAAGGTCGGCCAATGGATTACCGGAACTGCTGGCTTGCGGTGAGTAAGTCAATTGCTGCGTGTGGATCCAAACACTTTCACCGGACTTGCAGCTACGGAGATCATAAGTGAAAGTCACATTGGTCGATGTCGCCAGCACAACGTACTGAGATTCCCAGCGCTCAATCGTCAGGTACAATGCCGTATCGCAACCGAACATTCGGTCTAGCCGCCGCGTATCTGCGCCGTATAGCAGCGCCGGGTCGGACAGCCCCTCGTCTTCTAGGAGAGACTTCACCATATTCGCCGGAAACACATAGTATCCACGCTGAGCAAATGGCTGAGAAACCGTAGACAAGAAAAATTCCGGAGCTTCTACGGCTCCCGAATTATTCAGCGCAGGCAGGACGAGAATGGATTTGGGATTTTCAGTCCGGAAGTCCGAGTAATCCTTGGCCTGAGGGCCTGACGCTACACACCCCGCTAAGGCGAGAGAAAGTGCAGCGACCGACAGTGCAGATTTTATCGCACCAATTACAGGTACAGATTTCATTAGACGCCAGCCTCCTCAGCCGATTTTTCAATTACAGTTTCATCTGAGACTTGCTCAGTTTCGACTGCACTCTCTGGCAAGCCCGCCTCAGCGTTCTGATCCGTCAGCCGGCTCACAACGCCTGACATGAACACTTCGGATTCCGGAAACGCCTCCGCTTCCTTGCGGAAAAGCTCCACAGCAGTGGCCTGATCACCCTGATTCAATTTCAGGTATCCGAGCTCCGCGTATAATCCCGGTGCGAGACGGTCACTGGCTTCGCCTTTTTCAATTGCCTTTTCCAGCGCAGTCTCAAATTTGTCGGCCAATTCCGGTTTTTTGTAGTATGCGTACAATGTCGGCTCGTAAGCGCCATATTCGAAACGTGGCGCTGCGACACACGCCGTAAGAGCCACTGCGCCAGCGCACAATAAGATACTTTTCTTGATCATTTTCCTACCTTTAGCGAACAATTTTCAAAGCACTGTCACGAGCGACATATATTTTCTTGTCATAGAGAACGGCGGAACCATCAGTGATCTGAATTACATGGCTCCCCGGAACAACGCCAAGCGTTTGATTGGCGCCATCAAAGTCTGAGACTGGTCCCACAACAACTCCATCAAGGATTACTTGGGAGGTTTCAGGGAATGCCTCGAAGTACACCGCTGCTGAGTTGCCACCCTGCACAATTGATTCCCCCGGGTAGGCGCATCCTCCAAGAGTTGCGAGACCAATGAAGGCAACACTGATTGCCAATGTTTTTTGAAACGGCATCATTTCACCTCCCGAACGATGAGTCGTTCGGACTCGCCTTCCAAACTTCCTGAAACCACCTGTGCGACAGACCCTTCCGAGTACTCCGTATCGCCAAAGAAAGAGACGACTTCAATCTCCGCAATCGATCTGCCCGGCAGTGTGATTGGAAGCCCTGACTGCCCGCTTTTTATGACTTCACCCAACGTCTCTACGGTGAAATGGTCGCCCACTTTCAGACCTTGGCGGCCCCCGCCACTGATAAAGACGCGATCACCGTCAACCTTGAGAACGTCCGTACTCCATGGACGATCCTCCAAATTTCCGACTATCTCTGACACCATATTGGAGACCGCTGCCGAGATAGCGGAGTCATTCAAGGATGCATCATAAGCGGCTCTTGATCCGAATCCTGCGACTTCGCCTGACTCTGTAGACGCCTCACCTTTTCCGGAAGCGCTGAAGAAGGCCAAGGCGCTTTTGGGATCCACAAGTCGAGCCTCTACAGCGGCCTCTACCGTTTGCTTCTTTGTTGAGCTGAGAAAACCCACCTGGCCTTCGGTCTTCCGGCCGAATTCTGTAACCGAACCGACGATGACCGCATCCACGCCCACAAACTCGCTAGCACCGTCTTCGAGTAATGACTTTTCGAATGCGAGTCCACCAAGGTTGTCTCGCTCGAAAACCAGGAATCCTTCGGTCTCGACCAAGCGTTTGACAAGCATATCTCGTGCTTGATCTGCTAGTGGATCGTTTTCTCCATCGTACAGAAGACCTTTTCCGTATCGTGTACTATTTGAGAAGCGAACCACAGCGATCCTTCGTTTCAATGTGGGTTTCGAAACAGTCCGGACTGGTAGTGAAGCTTGGGCAGAGACGGCTGGTGTGGAAACACGTTCTGGCGCCTTTTCAACAGTCGCACACGCCGTCAATGCCGCGGCGCCACAGGCCGCGAACAGTAGATTCTTCAAAGTGAAATCTCCCCATTCTCCCCGCGATCTTTAGTGATCGCGAGAACACATTTCCCGTATTGGTTGTCGGGGTCAACCATAAAAAAGACCGATCATGAAACAATCACGACCGGTCTTTCAGTGTTCGCTTAAAACGCGAAAATATTCGGCGGCAAGTACTTACGCAGCGGCTTTTTCAGCTTTCCCGGCCGGTGGGAAGCGGTCGTAGAAGCCTTCGCCCTTGGCCGCCATGTCGCGGAGCAGGTCGCCCGGACGGAACCGGTCACCATACTTGTCCGCGAGCTTGTCGGCCTCGGCGACGAATTCCTTGATGCCCCACATCAGGTCGATATAGGAACAGCAACCGCCCGTATACGGTGCAAAGCCCCAAGCGAGGATGGAGCCAATGTCGGCATCGCGCGCATCGGTGATAACACCCTCTTCAAAGCAACGGGCAACCTCCACAGCCTGACGGATCAGGAAGCGGTTGGTCAGCTCTTTCTTCAGGTCTGGTGGGCATTCGTCCACCTTCACTTCCAGCTGCGTGTTCAGGTCTGGCCAGAGGCGTTCCGGCTTGCCCTTTTCGTTGTAGTCGTAGAAGCCCTTTCCGGCCTTGCGGCCCACACGCTCCTGGTCTTCGACGAGCCATGCAAGGAACTGCGTCCGGTCATCCGTCTGCAGATCGATACCAGCTGCCTCAGCGGTTGCCCGCGTCACTTTCAGCGCGGTGTCGAGACCGACCGAGTCGGAAACTTCCAGCGGGCCCATCGGCATGCCGGACTGTCGGCCGACATTCTCGATGATCGCTGGCTTGATGCCTTCTGCCAGCATTTCCATGCCCTCGCGCGTATAAGTGCCGAAGCAGCGGGACGTGTAGAAGCCGCGGCTATCATTGACAGCAATCGGCGTCTTGCGGATGGCGAGCACATAATCGACCGCCTTGGCGAGGGTCGCTTCGCTGGTCTTTTCACCGCTGATGATTTCGACAAGCCCCATGCGCTCGACCGGCGAGAAGAAGTGGATGCCGATAAAGTTCTCAGGGCGTTCCGATGCTTCAGCCAAGCCTGTAATCGGCAATGTGGATGTGTTTGATCCGAAGACAGCATCCTTGTCGAGAACAGCTTCAGCCATCTTGGTGATCTTGGCTTTCAGTTCGACATTCTCGAACACGGCCTCGATGACCAGGTCAGCGCCTTTGACATCATCATAATTGTCGGTCGTCGTGATCAGGTCGAGCAGTGCGTCGCCCTTCTCCTGTGTGGACTTGCCACGCGAGACGGCCTTTTCGACGAGACGGCGGGAATAGTCCTTACCCTTCTCGGCATTCTCTTTCGAGACATCGACGAGAACAGTCGGGATACCAGCCTTGGCCTGCACATAGGCAATGCCCGCGCCCATCAGGCCCGCACCGACGACAGCGATCTTCTTGAACTCGGTCTTCGGATGACCGGCCGGGCGGTTGCCGCCCTTGGACAGTTCCTGCATCGACAGGAACAGGGACCGGATCATGGCTTTCGCTTCCGGGCGCTGCTGGGTGTTGATGAAGTATCGGGTCTCGATCCGGAGACCCGCATCGATCGGCACCTGAATGCCTTCATAGATGCAGGACAGGATGTTCTTCTGGGCCGGATAGTTGCCATAGGTCTTGGCCATCAGCATGGCATTGGACATGGTCGCGACCTGGCCCGCACCGGGGCTACGATGCACGACGCCGCCCGGAACCTTGAAGCCCTTTTCATCCCACGGCGCCTGCGCCTTCGGATTGGCCTTGACCCAGGCCTTCGCCTTGTCGACCGTTTCGGACGATGGGGCGAGTTCCTGAACGACACCCATGGCGAGCGCCTTCTCGGCATTGAAGCTTTCACCTTGCAGGATCAGTGGCAGAGCGGCCTGAACGCCGATCAGGCGTGGCAGGCGCTGGGTGCCGCCAGCGCCTGGCAGGAGGCCGATCTTGGCTTCCGGCAGGCCGAATTGCAGCTTCGGATTGTCATTCGCCGCAACGCGATAATGACAGGCCAGCGCCACTTC
>NZ_DEXB01000024.1:0-3631 GCF_002366485.1 Hyphomonas sp. UBA3195 | reverse complement strand
GGGGGCCAGATCGTATCATAAGGCGTTCTCCCTGATCTTTGCCCATCGATATTCGCCTGTGAGAAGGATGTGAGCCCATCCGAGTGGTGAGATGTGCGCCAGGAGGTCTGGTGGGCAGTCGAGCCCGGCCCTGCGGCGGGCGGCGACGGCGTGGCCGAGATGCTTGGTATTCCAGTAGATGACGATGGCGGCGAGCAGGTTGAGACCCGCCATACGGTAATGCTGCCCCTCGGCAGTACGGTCGCGGATTTCACCCTGCCGCCCGATACGCAGGGCGTTCTTGAGGGCGTGGTGCGCCTCGCCCTTGTTCAACCCGATTTGGGCGCGGCGCTGCATATCGGTGTCGAGCAGCCATTCGATGATGAAGAGCGTGCGCTCAATGCGTCCGATTTCGCGCAAGGCGACGGCCAGATCATGCTGCCGGGGATAGGCAGCGAACTTTCGTAGAAGCTGGCTTGGCGACATGATCCCGGCGACCATCGTGGCGGCACTACGCAGGATATCGGGCCAGTTAGCGATGATGGTTCCTTCCCTGACCTTGCCGCCGATGAGGGATTTAAGCTCTTTGGGCACGATGTTCGGATCGAAAACGTAGAGCCGCTTTGACGGTAGGTCTCGAATGCGGGGAATGAACCGATAGTCGAGCAAGGCCGTCACGGCGAAGACGTGGTCGGTGAAGCCACCGGTATCAGCATACTGTTCCCTGATTTTCTTTCCCGTCTCGTTCATCAGCAACCCGTCGAGAATGTAGGGGGCTTCATTCACCGTGGCCGGGATGGTCTGAGTGGCGAAAGGCCCAAACCGGTCGGAGACGTGAGTGTACGCCTTCAATCCTGGGTCATTGCCGTATTTTGCATTCACGAGGTTCATCGCCTCGCCCTGTCGCCCGGCGGGAAAGAACTGGCCATCGCTTGATGCGGTATCGCCCGCTCCCCAGAACTGCGCCATGGGCAATTTTGCCTGCCCTTCGATCACTGTCGCCAGCGCCCGGTTGATGGCTTCGCTTTCGACATGCCAGCGCGACAGGCGGGAGAGCTGGAAATAATCGTGGGTGTTCGATGCTTCGGCCATCTTGCTCAAACCGAGATTGACCCCTTCGCCGAGAAGGACGTTCAGCAATCCGATCTTGTCCTTGCAGGGCGCGCCGGTTCGCAGGTGGGCGAAGGCATCGGCAAAGCCCGTGTCCGCCTCGACCTCCAGCATGATGTCGGTGATCCGCGCACCCGGCATGCGGCGATAAAGATCCAGCACCAACTCATCGGCCTCGTCCGGAACGTTGGCGGTCAGCCGCTCGGTTTTCAGGATGCCGTCGATAATAGAGCCGCCGGGGATTGCACCAGCCTTGGCGGCCTTTGCCAACCGGTCCAGCCCCGCGCTCATGCGCGCCTTACGGTCCTCCAGCCAATCCACGGGGTCGAAAGGGGCGGTCAGTTTAGGCATGGCCTGCACCGCTGCAATTGGCACCAGTGCTTCCTTCAGGTCGCCATAGCGCCGGGACTGGGCCAACCAGATATCCCCAGACCGGAATGCATCGCGCAGGTGGGACAACACCGCAACTTTCCAGAGCTTGTGATCACCGGCCTCCTGCATCTTCAGATGACGGTGCCATTTTGAGCGTGGGCCAAGAAAGCCCGTCGGGCGGTCGGCCCCGCCCTGACTGACAATCCGCGCCGCCTCGATCAACGGTCTCGCCACCGGTGCAGCGCTGATCTGGAGCGCTTCGAGCATACGCGGCGCATAGCGACGGAAACGATGATAGCCCTGTGCAACATGAGCGAGCGGATTTGCCTCCATGGTGTCAGTCAGGCGGGCGGAATGCGCGACCAGCCTTTCGAGGTCTTTCCAGCCACAGCTATCCGCGACCGCCTCTTCCAACGGTGCTTCATCATCTCGAGCCCCGATCAGGGCCGCACCCAGAGTGAAGAATGCCTGTAAAGCGTCCTGTACGGATGCTCTTGCATCGGTGATCTTGGCGTCGCAAAGGCGTTTCGCCTCGCGCCAAGTCTTTCCCACGATCCGGTCATGGGTTTCTACGACAGTGTCGGCGATGGCGGAACGCCACTCCACCGCACACACCGCAAGAATGGCAAGGCGGCGGTCACCGGATATATCCTGCAGCCCGTCCGTGAAGTAACGCTCACCCTGACGGCGAAGCTGGGTAATTCGATGGGGTGGAATGTCGGCCAGGCAATCGGCATTTACGCCTATCTTCTGCAGGCATTCCAGCCGCTCCAGCAGACGGTTCATATCGGCAGAATTATTGCCGACCTCGAACCGGCGCAGCCAGATGAACCGGCTCACTCTTCCCTCTACAGAATCCGTCAGTAATTCGTCGAGGCCAGCGCGCATGTCCGCATTCAGGCGGCTGGCGATGCGCGTCTCAATCCGGCGCTCAGCGGCGACCAAAGCATCTGCACAAAGCCGCTCAATGCGCGAGATGCCGGGCAGGATGGTTTGTGTCCGGCGGCATTGCTCGGCGAACTGGCGCACCAAGTCTGCACTCGATACCGCTGCTTCCGCTTCATCATCCAACCAGGCCTTCAAGTCGTGGGCCCGTCGTCCGGAGAACATCCGGTAGCCATAGATCTTGCGCAAGGCAACGAGGTGCCTGCGGCGTGTCACCTCTGTCTCTGCATACCCAGCCAAGTCATCGGGCAGAACGCCGAGTTGCGCGGCGATAAACCTCGTCGTCTGTAACGGGATGGTTTCACCGGAGGTCAACAGTCGGCCTGGATATCGGAAAGCGCAAAGCTGCACTGCGAAGCCCAACCGGTTCGAAGGGCGTCGCCGTTCCCGAATATGCTCCAGATCATCGTCGGCCAGCGTGTAGTGCTGGAGCAGTTCCGCCTCGTCAGTCGGTAGGTCAAACAGAGCGGAACGCTGGCGTTCTGTCAGAATATGGCGTCTGGGCATGCAAGATTGTCCATGTTAGATAAGTGACTGTTTTGGACAAAAGTCGCACCAGCAAAATCAACCACTTGCAAGGCCAAAATCCGGGGAGGTTCAACTGGGACAGCGCGCCGCCATCTATGCCAGGGTTTCGACCTCAGATCAGTCTTGCGAGCGCCAGATCTCTGATCTCACCTCATTCGCAAAGCGTGGCGGATACGAAATCATCGATGTGTTCAAAGAAACCGCATCTGGCTCTTCCGTTAGCCGGGCGGCCCGGAACCAGATCATGGATCTCGCACAGGCCCGCCAGCTCGACGTGGTCCTGGTCACCGAACTCTCACGTTGGGGACGCTCGACGCAGGATCTGCTGGAGACGCTGAATAAGTTGGCAGGGTGGAAGGTATCCGTCGTCGCCATGAGCGGCATGACTTTCGAACTCGAAACGCCGCATGGTCGCATGATGGCCACCATGCTGGCAGGCATCGCCCAATTCGAGCGCGACCTCATCAGCGAGCGCGTGAAATCCGGGCTGGCGGCTGCGAGAGCACGAGGCAAGAAGCTGGGACGTCAGCCAGGGCAGAGGCCCAAATCAGACAAGCTTGCGCCCAAGGTCATCGCCGCAAGCGAGGAAGGCCGAAGCTACCGCTGGATCGCACGGGAACTCGGCATCAGCAAAAACACCGTCCTCGACATCATGAAGCGATCCCGCGAAAAATCCTTATGATACGATCTGGCCCCC